>NZ_JBEOWI010000014.1:0-149914 GCF_040296005.1 Kitasatospora sp. NPDC002551
GGGGACGGGCGCGGTGGCGCTGGCCGCGCAGGTCGCCGCCGACGCCGCCACCGGGCGGGGCGCGGCGCTGCGGGCGGCGATCGACCTGCTGATCGCGCTCACCCCGTTCGTGCTCACCCCGCCGAGCCGTCAGCTCGCCGCGACGGCCGACGCGCTGGCCGAGGCCGCCGCCCGGGACGGCGACGGCCGGGCCGAGGGGCGGGCGCACTTCCTGCGCGGCAACGTCGCGCTGGCCGCGACCCGGCTGGACGCGGCCGAGGCGGCGTCCAGCCGGGCGGTGGAGGCGGCCCGCGCGGCCGGGGACTCGGTGGTGCTGCGGCAGGCGCTCAACGACCTCGGGCTGATCTGCCAGTTCCTGAGCCGCTACGACGAGGCGGTGGACCACTACGACGAGGCGCTGCTGCTGGCCAACCGGCTCGGGCACCGCTCGGGTGCGCTGGTGACGACGGTGAACGCGGCGCTGGCGCGGGTGCGCAGCGGGCGGGCGGACGAGGCGGTGACGATCTGTCACGAGGTGCTGGCCGAGCTGCGGACCCGGCAGGACGACCCGGGCCGGGCGTACACGCTGTACGTGCTGGGGCTGGCGCTGCACGCGCTGGGGCGGCACGAGGAGGCGGTGACCTGGTTCGGCGAGTGCCTGGCGGTGTCGGTGGCGGCCGGTCTGCGGGACCGGGCCGCGCATGCGCGCTACCGGCTGGCGGACAGCCTGCGCGAGCTGGGCCGGGCGGACGAGGCGCTGGACCACGCGGAACAGGCGCTGGCGCTCTGCGTGGAGCTGGGCGCGGAGCGGGACCAGGCGCAGGCGCTGGTGGTGCTGGGCTGTGCGCTGGCGGACCTCGGGCGCGGGGGCGAGGCGGGGGCGCGGCTGCGGGAGGCGCTCGCGATCTTCCGGCGGCTGGGGCTGCCGGAGGCCGCCGAGGTGGCGGGGCTGCTCGCGGAGCCGGCGTTCGCGCTGGTGGATCCCTGAGCGGCGGGT
Source organism: Kitasatospora sp. NPDC002551 (assembly GCF_040296005.1). Classification (NCBI taxonomy): domain Bacteria; kingdom Bacillati; phylum Actinomycetota; class Actinomycetes; order Kitasatosporales; family Streptomycetaceae; genus Kitasatospora; species Kitasatospora sp. NPDC002551. The sequence continues at coordinate 977 of NZ_JBEOWI010000014.1, forward strand.
GGTGCGGGGGTGGCAGAAACGGTTCTGCGTGCGGTCGTGAGGGCGGGCGGGGCTCAGGAGCCGGTGCTGTTCCAGTCCGAGTGGCCGCTGCCGTCGGTCGGGGTCGGGGTCGGCGTGGCGGTGGGGGCGGTGGTGCCGGTGCCCGTGCCGGTCGCGCCGTCCGCCATCGCGGTGCCGGCCGCGCCGAGGGCGAGCAGGGCGCCGAGGCCGAGGCCCGCGACGGCCAGGCTGATCCGGGCGGTACCGGTGGTCGAGCGCTTCGCCATGACTGCTCCTCGGGTGCTGTTCCCTGCCGGGAAGGGGCTGTGCCGGGCTCTCCCCGGCTGACGTGATCAGCATGGCAAGGGGCGTTCAACGGCCGATCGACGCAGGAGCAGCGTGCGTCGATCGGCCGCGTTGACCGGAGCTCCGACCGGAGCGTTGTTCGAAGCGTTGATCGGAGCGTTGATCGGAGCGTTGACGGCCGGCCGGCCGGGTCAGGCCGCGTGCCGGATCTCCAGGGTGCAGCACTTCACGCTGCCGCCGCCCTTGAGCAGCTCGGACAGGTCCACCCCGATCGGCCGGTAGCCGTGCTCGCGCAGCCGGGCCGCGACGCCGGTGGCCGCCTCCGGGAGCACCACGTTCAGCCCGTCGCCGGCCACGTTGAGCCCGAACGCCTCGGCGTCCTCCTCCCCCACCAGCACCGCGTCCGGGAAGAGCCGGCGCAGCACCGCCCGGCTGCCGGCCGAGAAGGCGCCCGGGTAGTACATGATCCGGTCGCCGTCGAGCACGCTGAGCGCGGTGTCGAGGTGGTAGAAGCGCGGGTCGACGAGGTCCAGGCCGACCACCGGGCGGCCGAGGAACTCCTGCGCCTCGGCGTGCCCGGCGGAGACGCTGCGAAAGCCCCGGCCGGCCAGCAGGTAGCGGTCGGTCAGCAGCAGGTCCCCCTCGCCCTCGTTGACGTGCACCGGGTCGTGGGTGGCGAAGCCGCGGGCCCGGAACCACTCCAGGTACGCCGGGCCCTCGGCGGCCCGCTCGGGGTTGCGGAACCGGGCGCCGAGCACCCGGCCGTCGACGACGGTGGCGCCGTTCGCCGCGTACACCATGTCGGGCAGGCCGGGCAGCGGGTCGATCAGGTCGACCCGGTGGCCGAGGTCGAGGTACAGCTCGTACAGGCGCTCCCACTGGGCCACGGCGAGGCCGGTGTCGACGGGCTTGGCCGGGTCCATCCACGGGTTGATCGCGTAGCTGACCTCGAAGTGGGTCGGAGGGCACATCAGGTAGTGGCGCGGGCGGGCGGTGCGGGTCACGGCAGGCTCCGGAGGTGAGGGTGAGGGCGGGAGGAGCGGGAGGCGGGGGTTCAGAGGGCGGCGGGGCGCTCGGGGAAGTCGCGCCGGGTACGCAGCGGGCCGGCCAGCAGGACGGCGCCGGCGGAGAGCAGCACGCTCGCCATGATCCAGATGGTGGTGCGGGCGCCGAGCACCTCGCCCAGCCAGCCGCCGAGCAGGGCGCCGGCCGGGATGGCGCTGAAGTTGACGGTGGAGGCGCTGGCCCGGATCCGGCCGATCATCGCGGGCGGGCAGTAGGACTGGTAGAAGCTGCCGGCCAGGACGTTCCCGGCGATCACCCCGCAGACCGCGACCGACCAGGCGACCGCGCTCACCGCGAGCGGCAGCCGGGTGCCGGCCATCGGCAGCAGCAGGATGAACGGGGCGGCGACCAGCTCGCAGAGCAGCAGCCCGCGGGCGGTGCCGAACCGGCGGGCGATCCGCCCGGCGAGGGCCGCCCCCGCCAGGCCGCCGACCGAGACCACCGCGAAGACGGCGCCGATGCCACCGGGCGAGACCTCGACGCTGCGGACCAGGAAGATCGTCTGGACGGCCTGGATGCCGTTGAGGCCGAGGTTGCCGACCGTCCCGAAGACCGCCAGGTTCCGCAGGTAGGGGTCGTGGGCCAGGAAGCGCACGCCCTCGCCGATCTCGCGCAGGATGCCGCGCCGCTCGGAGACCGGCGGCGGGGTCTCCTGCACCTTGATGGTGCCCAGGCAGAGCGCCGAGACCAGATAGGTCACCGCGTCGGCGAGCAGTCCGCTGGCGGCGCCGAACACCTGGGACAGCAGGCCGGCCAGGCCGGGCCCGGCGATCTCCGCCGCGGAGTCCCCGGAGCGCAGCTTGACGTTGGCCTCCAGCAGGTCGTCCTTGGCGACGATCGACGGCAGGACGGCCCCGTAGGCAGTGGAGAAGAACACCTTCACCGCCCCGGCCAGCAGCGCGACCAGGATCAGCTGGGCCATCGTCAGCGCGCCGAACCAGCCGGCCACCGGCACGCTGCCGAACAGCACCAGCAACAGCAGGTCGCAGACCAGCATGACCTTCAGCCGGGGCCAGCGGTCCACCCAGGCGCCGGCCAGCAGGCCGAGGAAGAGCCACGGCACCCAGGCGGAGGCGGTCAGCACGCCGACCATGAACGGCGAGGCGTCCAGGGTCACCACCGCCACCAGGGCGAGGGCGACGTTGCCGACGGCGGTGCCCAGCCCGCTGGTCGTCTCGCCGACCCAGAGCTTGCGGAAGTTCGCCTGGGCCCAGAGGCCCCAGCGGCTGCGACGGGGTCCGTCGTCCACCGCGGGCGGCTCGACCGGGACGGTAGTCGTGGTCATCGCGGGTCACTCTCCAGCGTGTCGGCCAGCACGGCGGCGATCCGTGCGAGGGGCTCGGGTTGGGTCAGGGCGCCGTGCGCGCAGTCGATCCGGTGGGCGGTGACGGGACCGCCGAGGTACGGGGCCCAGGCGGCCTCGTAGGGCCAGTCGGCGGGCTTGTCGGCGGTGGCGCCGACGAAGACGGCCGCGCCCCGGTAGTGGCCGGGCACGTGCTCGGCCATCAGCTTGCGGTGGTGCTCGAAGACGTCCGGCAGGAGGCCCGCGGCCTCGCCGAGCAGGGCGGCCAGGTCGGCCTGTCCGCGCCCGTCGGCCGGGTCGTAGCCGAGCGAGGCGAGGAGTTCGGCGAGGGTCTCCACCGGGTCGTCGGAGGCCGGGCGCTCCTCGGTGACCGCCCCGGCCGGGAGGCCGTCGAGCAGGGCGAGCAGGGCGACCTCCTGGCCCGCCGCCTGGAGCTGGACGGCCATCTCCTGGGCGACCACGGCGCCGAAGGACCAGCCGAGCAGATGGTACGGGCCCTGCGGGCGCACGGCCCGGATCTCCCGGACGTAGTCGGCGGCGATCTCGCTGACGGCGGCCGGTGAGCCGCCGCGCAGGCCGCGGGCCTGGAGGCCGAACACCGGGCGCTCCGGGTCGAGGTGGCGCAGCAGGCCGGAGTAGACCCAGCTGATGCCGGCGGCGGGGTGGACGCAGAACAGCGGCGCCTCGGCACCCTCGGCGCGCAGCGGGAGCAGCACGTCCAGGGCGTCGGAGCGCTCGCCCCCGGCGGTGTCCAGGCGGCGGGCGAGGCCGGCCGGGGTGGGGGCCTCGAACAGGGCCCGCATGCCGAGGTCGGCGCCGAAGGCGGTGCGGATCCGGGCGAGCAGCTTCATGGCGAGCAGCGAGTGGCCGCCGAGGTCGAAGAAGCCGTCGTCGATGGTGACGCCGCCGACACCGAGCACGTCCGCGAAGAGCGCGCAGAGCCGCTCCTCGCGCGGGGTGCGGGGGGCGCGGCCGGTGGGCGAGGCGGTGAGGTCGGGGGCGGGCAGGGCGCGCCGGTCGACCTTGCCGCTGCCGGTCAGCGGGAGGGCGTCGAGCAGGACGACCGCCGCCGGGACCATGTGGCCGGGCAGCGCTTCGGCGACGAAGGCGCGCAGCTCGGCCGGGTCGGGCGCGCCGGCGCCCTCGGGGACGGCGTAGGCGACCAGGCGGGGGCCGCCGGGGCCGTCCTCGCGGGCCGTCACGGTGGCGGCCCGGACGCGCGGGTGGCGGGTGAGCGCGTGCTCGATCTCGCCGAGTTCGATCCGGAAGCCGCGGATCTTGACCTGGTGGTCGGTGCGGCCCAGGTAGTCCAGGCCGCCGTCGCGGGTGCGCCGGACGAGGTCACCGGTGCGGTACATCCGCGCGCCCCGGGTGAACGGGTCGGCGACGAAGCGCTCGGCGGTCAGCGCCGGGCGGCCGAGGTAGCCGCGGGCCAGGCCCGCGCCGGCGAGGTACAGCTCGCCGGGGACGCCGGGCGGGACGGGGGCCAGGTGCTCGTCCAGCACGTAGCCGCGGGTGCCGAGCACGGTCCGGCCCAGGGAGGGCCGGTCGGTGGCGGTGAAGGGGTGGGTGAGGGCGTCGACGGTGGACTCGGTGGGGCCGTAGAGGTTGCGGGCGGTGGTGTGCGGGGCCGCCTCGCACAGCCTGGTCCACAGCGCCTGGCCGACGGCCTCGCCGCCGAGCAGCAGCACCTTCGGGGCGGCCTCGCCGTCCAGCAGGCCCTCGGCGACCAGTTGTTCGGCGTAGCTCGGGGTGACGTTGACGCCGCTGATGCCGGTGGCGCGGACGTGCCGGACGAGGGCGGCGGCGTCGCGGCGCAGCTCGTCGCCGATCAGGTGCAGCTCGTGGCCGGCGATCAGCCAGAGCAGGCTGTCCCAGGAGGCATCGAAGCAGAGCGAGGCGGTCAGGGCGACGCGCAGCCGGCCGTGGGCGCGTTCGGCCTCGCCGAAGGTCTGCGCCCGGTGGTGGGCCAGCAGCGCGGCGATCGAACCGTGGGTCACCACCACGCCCTTGGGGCGGCCGGTGGAGCCGGAGGTGTGGATCACGTAGGCGGCGTGGGCCGGGTCGGGGGCGGCGGCGGGTGCCGGAGCCGGGACGGCCGGTTCGTCGGAGTGCACCGGCAGGGTCGGCAGCCCGGTGAGCAGCTCCGGCAGCGGCCAGCCGTCGTCGGTGACGACCAGGGCGGGCGCGGCGTCGGCGAGCGTCGCCGCCGTCCGCTCGGCCGGGTACTCGGCGTCCAGCGGGAGCGAGGCCGCGCCGGACTTGAGGACGGCGAGCAGGGCGACCACCGTCTCGGCCGAGCGCGGCAGGGCCAGGGCGACCACCCGGTCCGGCCCGGCGCCGGCCGCGCGCAGCCGGGCGGCGAGCCGCTCGGCGCGGGCGTCCAGTTCGGCGTAGTCGAGCCGGGTGGTGCCGAAGACCAGCGCGGTCGCGTCCGGGGTGCGGGCCGCCTGGGCGGCGAAGGCGGCCGGCAGCAGCGGCAGCTCGGCGGGCAACGGGGCCGCGGGGGCGAGGAGTTCGGCCCGCTCGCCGTCCGCCAGCAGGTCGGCCCGGCCGATCGGCCGGCCGGGGTCCGCCGCGACGGCGGCCAGCAGGCGGCCGAAGCGGGCGGCGATCGCCTCGACGGTCTCCCGGTCGAACAGGTCGGTGGCGTAGTCAATCGCGCACTCCAGCCCGGCGGGCGCGCCGTCGGCGTCGAAGGACTCGCCCATGCCGATCGAGAGGTCGAACTTGGCGGCGTACCCGCCGACCGGCTCGACCACCGCCGGGAGCCCGGCGAGGTCCGGCGGGGCGTCCCCGACCCCGGCGGCGCCCGGGGTGCCGCCCTGGAGCAGCAGCATCACCTGGAAGAGCGGGTGGCGGGCCAGCGAGCGGACCGGGTTGAGCTCCTCGACCAGCCGCTCGAACGGCACGTCCTGGTGGGCGTGGGCGTCGAGCTGGCTCTCCCGGACGCGGCCGAGCAGATCGGCGAAGCTCGGGTCACCGGAGGTGTCGGTGCGCAGCACCAGGGTGTTGACGAAGAAGCCGACCAGGTCGTCCAGCGCCTCGTCCGAGCGGCCCGCGACCACCGAGCCGATCGGCACGTCGGTGCCCGCGCCCAGCCGGGTGAGCAGCGCGGCGAGGCCGGCCTGCAGGGTCATGAACATCGTCACCCGGTGCTCGCGCGCCAACCGGACGAGGCCGCGGTGCAGTTCGGCGCCGAGCGGCAGGACGACGCGGTCGCCGCGGTGGCCGCTGTCGGCGCGCCGGGGGCGGTCGGCGGGCAGCGCGATCTCCTCCGGCAGTCCGGCCAGGGTGTCGCGCCAGAAGGCGAGTTGGCGCGCGGCCGGGCTCTGCGGGTCCGCCTCGTCGCCGAGCAGCCCGCGCTGCCAGAGCGCGTAGTCGGCGTACTGGACGGGCAGCGGGCGCCAGGCGGGCGCGGTGCCGTCACGGCGGGCGGCGTAGGCGGCGGCGAGGTCGCGCAGCAGCGGGTCCATCGACCAGCCGTCCCCGGCGATGTGGTGCAGCACCAGGACCAGCAGGTGGTCGTCGGTGCCGTCGCCCGCCGGGAGGAGGTGGGCGCGGATCGGCAGCTCGGCGGCGAGGTCGAAGGGGACCTCCGCGAAGGCGGCGACCGCGTCCGCCGGGTCGGCCGGCGCCGTGGTGCGGTGGTCCAGCGGGACGCGGGCCCCGGCGGCCGGGAGGATCCGCTGGTACGGCTCGCCGTCCTGCTCGGCGATCACCGTGCGCAGGCTCTCGTGCCGGGCGACCAGGTCGCCGAGGGCCGCGGCGAGCACGGCGGGGTCCAGCGGGCCGCCGACGCGCAGGGCGAGCGGCAGGTTGTAGAGGGCGCTGGGGCCCTCCATCCGGTCGATCAGCCAGAGCCGGCGCTGGGCGAAGGAGAGCGGCAGCCGCTCGGGGCGCGGGCCCGCGGTGAGGGCGGGCCTGGTCGCGGCGCCGCCGTCCAGGCGCTCGGCCAGGCCGGCGACGGTCGGGGCCTCGAAGACGTCCCGGATGCCGAGTTCGGAGCCGAGCACCGAGCGGACCCGGCCGGCCAGCTTCATCGCGAGCAGCGAGTGGCCGCCGAGCGCGAAGAAGTCGTCGTCGATGGAGACCCGGTCGAGGCCGAGGACGTCGCCGAACAGTCCGCAGAGCAGTTCCTCGCGGGCGGTGCGGGCCGCTCGGCCACCGCTGAAGAGGCCGAAGTCGGGGGCGGGCAGAGCCCGCCGGTCGACCTTGCCGCTGCCGGTCAGCGGGAGGGCGTCGAGCGGGACGACGGCGGCCGGGACCATGTGGCCGGGCAGCGACTCGGCGGCGAACCGGCGCAGCTCCTGGGCGAGTTCGGAGCTCGGCGGGGCGGTGGTGGCGCAGTGGGCGACCAGTCGGCGGTCCCCGTCGGCGCTCTCGTGCAGGGTGACCACGGCCTGGCGGACGCTCTCGTGGCGGGTGAGCGCGTGCTCGATCTCGCCGAGTTCGATCCGGAAGCCGCGGATCTTGACCTGGTGGTCGGTGCGGCCGAGGTAGTCGAGACCGCCGTCGCGGGTGCGCCGGACGAGGTCACCGGTGCGGTACATCCGGGCGCCGGGCGTGAACGGGTCGGCGACGAAGCGCTCGGCGGTCAGCGCCGGGCGGCCGAGGTAGCCGCGGGCCAGGCTGCGGCCCGACAGGTAGAGCTCGCCGGGGACACCGGGCGGGACGGGGGCCAGGTGCTCGTCCAGGACGTAGGCCCGGGTGCCGAGCACGGCCCGGCCCAGGGACGGGCGGTCGGTGGCCGCGAAGGGGTGGGTGAGGGTGTCGACGGTGGCCTCGGTCGGGCCGTAGAGGTTGCGGGCCTCGGTGTGCGGGGCCGCCTCGCGCAGCCTGGTCCACAGCGCCTGGCCGACGGCCTCGCCCCCGAGGAGCAGCACCTTCGGGGCCGCCTCGCCGTCCAGCAGGCCCTCGGCGAGCAGCTGTTCGGCGTAGCTGGGGGTGACGTTGACGACGCCGACGGACTCGCCGCGGACGTACCGGACGAGGGCGGCGGCGTCGCGGCGCAGCCCGTCGCCGATCAGGTGCAGCTCGTGGCCGGCGATCAGCCAGAGCAGGCTGTCCCAGGAGGCGTCGAAGCAGAGCGAGGCGGTCAGGGCGACGCGCAGCCGGCCGTGGGCCCGCTCGGGCTCGCCAAAGGTCTGCGCCCGGTGGTGGGCCAGCAGCGCGGCGATCGAACCGTGGGTCACCACCACGCCCTTGGGGCGGCCGGTGGAGCCGGAGGTGTAGATGACATAGGCGGCGCTTTCGGGGTCGATCCGCACGGGCGGCTCACCGGCCGGCCGGTCGGCCCAGGCCGCGGCATCGGCGGGCAGCACGGTCAGGCCGTCCAGCACCTCGGGCAGCGGCCAGCCGTCGGTGGTGAGGACGGCCGCCGGGCGGGCGTCGGCGAGCATGTGGGCGGTGCGCTCGCGCGGGTACTCGGCGTCCAGCGGCAGGAAGGCGGCCCCGGCCTTGAGCACGGCCAGTTGGGCGACCACGGTCTGCGCCGAGCGCGGCAGGGCGAGCGCGACCACCGACTCCGGGCCGATCCCGGCCGCCGTCAGGCCGTGGGCCAGGCGGTTGGCGCGGGCGTCGAGGTCGGCGTAGCTCAGCCGGGTGGCGCCGAAGACCAGGGCGGTCGCCTCCGGGGTGCGGGCCGCCTGGGCGGCGAAGGCGGCCGGCAGCAGCGGCAGCTCGGCGGGCAACGGGGCCGCGGGGGCCAGGAGTTCGGCCCGCTCGTGCTCGGCCAGCAGGTCGGCCCGGCCGATCGGGCGGTCGGGGTCGGCCACCACGGCCGCGAGCAGGCGGCCGAAGCGGGCGGCGATCGTCGCCGCGGTCTCCCGGTCGAACAGGTCGGTGGCGTAGTCGAGCGCGCAGTCCAGGCCGGCGGGCGTGCCGTCGGGGCCGAAGAACTCCTCCAGGGTGACGTTCAGGTCGAACTTGGCGACACCGGTGTCCGAGGGCAGCGCCTCGGCGGTCAGGCCGGGCAGCTCCAGCGCGCCCTCGCCGGCGGACTGGAGGACCAGCGCGACCTGGAAGAGCGGGTGGCGGGCCAGCGAGCGGACCGGGTTGAGCTCCTCGACCAGCCGCTCGAACGGCACGTCCTGGTGGGCGTAGGCACCGAGGCCGGTCTCCCGGGCGCGGCCCAGGAGTTCGGCGAAGCTGGGGTCACCGGAGGTGTCGGTGCGCAGCACCAGGGTGTTGACGAAGAAGCCGACCAGGTCGTCCAGCGCCTCGTCCGAGCGGCCCGCGACCACCGAGCCGATCGGCACGTCGGTGCCCGCGCCCAGCCGGGTGAGCAGCGCGGCGAGCGCGGCCTGCAGGGTCATGAAGAGGGTGACCCGGTGCTCGCGGGAGAGCGCGACGAGAGCGCGGTGCAGCTCGGCGTCGATCGGCAGGGCGACGCGCCCGCCGCGGTGGTCGGCGCGGGCGCCGCGCGGGCGGTCCCGGGGCAGCGCGATCTCCTCCGGCAGATCGGCCAGGGTGTCGCGCCAGTAGGCGAGTTGACGGGCGAGCAGGCTCTGCGGGTCGGCCTCGTCGCCGAGCAGCCCGCGCTGCCAGAGCGCGTAGTCGGCGTACTGGACGGCGAGCGGCTCGAAGACCGGGGGCTCGCCGCCGAGGCGCAGCGTGTAGGCCTCGGCGAGGTCGCGCAGCAGCGGGCCCATCGACCAGCCGTCGCCGGCGATGTGGTGCAGGGCGACGACCAGCACGTGCTCGTCCTCGGCGAGGCGCAGCAGGGTGACCCGCACGGGCGGTTCGGCGGCCAGGTCGAAGGGGCGGCGGGCGGCGCGGTCCACCTCGGCGTCGACGGATTCCGGTGCGCAGTCGAGGAGTTCGACCGGGACGGCGGCTTCGGCGCCGGCCACGGGGAGGATCCGCTGGTAGGGCTCGCCGTCGTGTTCGGCGATGACGGTGCGCAGGCTCTCGTGCCGGGTGACCAGGTCGCCGAGCGCGGCGGTGAGCGCGGCGCGGTCGAGTTCGCCGGTCAGCCGCAGCGCGAGCGGCATGTTGTAGAGGGCGCTGGGGCCCTCCATCCGGTCGATCAGCCAGAGCCGCTGCTGGGCGAAGGAGAGCGGCAGCCGCTCGGGGCGCGCCGCGGCGCTGAGCGCGGGCCGGACCTCGGCGCCGTCCAGGCGCTCGGCCAGGCCGGCGGCGGTCGGGGCCTCGAAGACGTCCCGGATGCCGAGTTCGGAGCCGAGCACCGAGCGGACCCGGCTGAGCAGCTTGGTGGCGAGCAGCGAGTGGCCGCCGAGGGCGAAGAAGTCGTCGTCGATCGAGACGGCGCCGTCCAGGCCGAGGACCTCGGCGAACAGGCCGCAGAGGATCTCCTCGCGGGCCGTGCGGGCGGCCCGGCCGCCCGCGCTCGCGGCGAAGTCGGGGGCGGGCAGGGCGGCCCGGTCGAGCTTGCCGTTGACGTTGAGCGGCAGCGCCTCCAGGGTGACGAAGGCCGCCGGGACCATGTAGTCGGGCAGCGCGGCGGCGGCGTGGGCGCGCAGCTCCGCCGGGTCGGCGCCGGTGGCCAGGTAGGCGACCAGCCGGGTGCCGGCCGTGCCGTCCCGGTGCGGCAGCACGGCGGCCTGCCGCACCTGCGGGTGGCCGGCCAGGACGGTCTCGATCTCGCCGGGTTCGATCCGGAAGCCGCGCACCTTGACCTGATGGTCGGTGCGGCCGAGGAACTCCACCGAGCCGTCGGCGCGGCGCCGGGCGAGGTCGCCGGTGCGGTACATCCGGGCGCCCTCCTCGTACGGGTCGGCGACGAAGCGCTCGGCGGTCAGCGCCGGGCGGCCGAGGTAGCCGCGGGCCAGACCGGCACCGCTCAGGTAGAGCTCGCCGGGCACGCCGACGGGCACCGGGCGCAGCCGCGCGTCGAGCAGGTGGGCGCGCAGGTTGGACAGCGGGCGGCCGATCACCGGGCGGGTCACGGTGGCGTCGAGGCGGTGGTGCAGGGCGTCGACGGTGCACTCGGTGGGCCCGTAGATGTTGAGCACGAGGGTGTCGGGGGCGGCGGACAGGGTGGTCCACAGCTGCTGGCCGCAGGCCTCGCCGCCGATCATCAGCACGGCGGGCGGGCAGGTGGTGAGCAGGCCCTCCTCGACCAGCCGTTCGGCCTGGCCGGGGGTGACGTCGAGGACGTCGGCGCCGGTGCGGGCGAGGTACCGGACGATGGCGCCGGCGTCGCGGCGCAGGTCGTCGCCGATCAGGTGCAGTTCCTGGCCCGCGGCCAGCCAGAGCATCCCTTCGAGGAAGGTGTCGAAGGACATCGAGGCGGTCGCGGCGAAGGTGAACCGCCGCCCGGGGTGGGCCTGCCGGGCGAGCCTCAGGGTTTCGTCGCGGTGGAAGGCGTGCAGGTTGGCGAGGCCGCCGTGCCGGACCACGACGCCCTTGGGGCGGCCGGTGGAGCCGGAGGTGTAGATGACGTAGGCGGCGCTTTCGGGGTCGATCCGCACGGGCGGCTCACCGGCCGGCCGGTCGGCCCAGGCCGCGGCGTCGGCGGGCAGCACGGTCAGGCCCTCCAGCACCTCGGGCAGCGGCCAGCCGTCGGTGCTCAGCGCGGCGGCCGGGCGGGCGTCGGCCAGCATGTGGGCGAGCCGGTCGCGCGGGTAGTCGGAGTCCAGCGGCAGGTAGGCGGCGCCGGCCTTGAGCACGCCGAGCAGGGCGACGATCGACTCGGCCGAGCGGGGCACGGCGAGCGCGACCAGCGATTCGGGGCCGATGCCGGCGGCGGTCAGGCCGTGGGCGAGGCGGTTGGCGCGGGCGTTCAGCTCGGCGTAGCTCAGCCGCAGCCCGCCGGAGACCAGGGCGGTCGCGTCCGGGGTGGCGGCGGCCTGGGCGGCGAAGACGGCCGGGAGGAGCACCTCGGCGCCGGGGCGGGCGGTGTCGTGCCAGCGGGCGAGCTGCGCGTGGCCCGCCGCGCCGAGCACGTCCAGTTCGGCGACCGGGCGGTGCGGCTGCGCGGCGGCCTGGGCGAGCAGGTGGACCAGCGCGGCGGCGAGCCGCTCGGCGGTGGCACGGTCGAACAGGTCGACGGCGAACTCCAGGCCGCCGGACAGGCCGGCCGGGGCGCCGTCGGGGTGGTGGCGCTCGGAGAGGGTGAGGGTGAGGTCGAAGGCGGTGGTGGGCAGGCCCAGCGGCTCGTAGGCGGCGCGGGTGCCGGGGAAGGAAGGACCGTCGCCGGCGGTGTTGTCGAAGGCGATCATCACCTGGAACAGCGGGTGCCGGGCCAGGGTGCGGGCCGGGTTCAGCTCCTCGACCAGGCGCTCGAACGGCACGTCCTGGTGGGCGTAGGCGGCCAGGTCGGCCTCCCGGACCCGGGCCAGCAGTTCGGCGAAGGTGGGCGCGCCGCTGAGATCGGTGCGCAGCACCAGGGTGTTGGCGAAGAAGCCGACCAGGTCGTCGAGGGCGGTGTCCAGGCGGCCGGCCAGCGGGGTGCCGATCGGCAGGTCGTCGCCGGCGCCGAAGCGGTGCAGCAGGGCGGCGTAGGCGGCCTGGAGCACCATGAACAGGGTGACGCCGTGCTCGGCGGCCAGGGCGGCGAGCCGGGCGTGCAGGGCGGCGTCGAGTTCCAGCTCGACGACGTCGCCGCGGTGGCCGGCCACCGGCGGGCGCGGGCGGTCCAGCGGCAGCGGCAGCTCGTCGGGCAGGCCGGCCAGCGCCTCGCGCCAGTGGGCGAGCTGACCGCCGAGCAGCGACGCCGGGTCGTCGTCCGCGCCGAGCAGCCGGTGCTGCCAGAGGGTGTAGTCGGCGTACTGGACGGGCAGCGGCCGCCAGGCCGGGGCTGCGCCGGTGCGGCGGGCGGTGTAGGCCTCGGCGAGGTCGCGGAACAGCGGGCGCAGTGACCAGCCGTCGCTGGCGATGTGGTGCATCACCAGGGTGAGGACGTGCTCCTCGGGGCCCTCGGGGGTCAGGTAGGCGTGCAGCGGGACGTCCGTCGCCAGGTCGAAGGTGTGCTGGACGAGGTCCTGCGCGGGGCGGTCGGTGACGGTGAGCAGCGGTGCGGGCGGCGCGGCCAGCACCCGCTGGTGGGGCACGCCGTCGTGCTCGGTGAAGACGGTGCGCAGGCTCTCGTGGCGGGCGGCGACGTCGCCGAGGGCGGCTTCCAGGGCGGCGGTGTCGAGCGGGCCGGTCAGCCGCAGGGCGAGGGTGACGTTGTAGGTGGCGGCGGGGCCCTCGGCCTTGCCGAGGAACCAGAGGCGGCGCTGGGCGAAGGAGACCGGCAGGTGCTCGGGGCGCGGCTCGGGGCGCAGCGCGGGGCGGGCGGAGGCGCCGGCGATCCGGGCGGCCAGGGCGGCGACGGTCGGGGCCTGGAAGAGGTCGGCGATGGCGAGTTCGGCGCCGAGGTCGGCGCGGACCCGGCCGACCAGGCGGGTGGCGAGCAGGGAGTGGCCGCCGAGGGCGAAGAAGTCGTCGTCGATGGTGATGTCGTCGATGCCGAGGAGCTCGCCGAACAGCGCGCACAGGGCCTGCTCGCGCTCGTCGCGCGGGGCGCGGCCGGCGGTGTCGGCGCCGAGGTCGGGGGCGGGCAGGGCGCGCCGGTCGACCTTGCCGTTGGCGTTCAGCGGCAGGGCGGGCAGCACCACGACGGCGGAGGGGACCATGTAGCCGGGCAGGGTGTCGGCGGCGAACCGCCTGAGCCCGGTGGCGAGGTCCGGGTGCGCGTCGAGGGCGGCGGCGGGCACCGCGCAGTAGCCGACCAGCCGGGTGTCGCCGGGGCGGTCCTCGCGGGCGACCACGATGACCTGGCGGACGGCGGGGTGACGGGAGAGCACGGCCTCGATCTCGCCCAGCTCGATCCGGAAGCCGCGCAGCTTGACCTGGCCGTCGATCCGGCCGAGGAACTCGATCGCGCCGTCGGCCCGGCGGCGCACCAGGTCGCCGGTGCGGTACATCCGGCCGCCCTCGTCGTACGGGTCGGCGACGAAGCGCTCGGCGGTGAGGGCGGCCCGGCGCCAGTAGCCGCGGGCCAGGCCCGCCCCGGAGACGTACAGCTCGCCGGGCACGCCGGGCGGCACGGGCTGGAGGCGGGCGTCCAGGACGTGGGCGCGCATGTTGTCCAGCGGCAGGCCGATCGGCGCCCGGGCGCCGTCCAGGTCGGCGGGCACCAGGTGGTGGAAGGTGGCGAAGGTGGTGGCCTCGGTGGGCCCGTAGACGTGGGCGAGCAGCAGGTCCGGGCAGTGGTCGAGGACGCGGCGCATCAGGGTGCCGGAGGCGGCCTCGCCGCCGGTGCAGACCACGCGCAGGGCGCGGAAGGTCTCCGGGGCCTGCTCGGCGACCAGGTCGAACAGGGCCTTGGTGAGGAAGACCGCGCTGACGGCGTGCCGGGTGGCGAGGGCGTGCAGGGCGGCGGCGTCCAGGGTGCCGGGCGGGGCGACGACCACCGTGCCGCCGTGCAGCAGTGGCGTCCACAGCTCGTAGGTGGCGGCGTCGAAGGCGTGCGGGGAGTGCAGCAGGATCCGCTCGTGCCGGCCGTCGCGCCAGCGGCGGTCGTCGGCGAGGTCGACCACGTCGCGGTGGCGGACGGCGACGCCCTTGGGGGTGCCGGTGGAGCCGGAGGTGAACATCACGTAGGCCAGCCGGTCCGGGTGGACGGGCAGGGCGGGGTCGTGGTCCGGCCGCCCCGCCTCGTCGCCGGGGCGCACCACGGTGGCGGTGTGCGCGAAGCCGGGCTCGGCGCGGTCGGTGAGCAGCACCGGCGCGCCGGTGTCGGCGAGCAGCGCGGCCATCCGCTCGGGCGGCAGGCTCGCGTGCATCGGCACGTAGCAGCCGCCGGCCTTGAGCACGGCGAGGGTGGCGACCACCAGGTCCACCGAGCGCTCCATCAGCAGCGCGACCGGGGACTCGGGGCCGACGCCGGCGGCGGTCAGGTGGTGGGCGAGCCGGTTGGCGCGGGTGTTGAGCTCGGCGTAGGTGACGGCGCCGCCGTCGTGGGCGAGGGCGACGGCGTCCGGGGTGCGGGCGGCCTGCTCCTCGAACAGGGCGGGCAGCGCGCCGGTGCGCACCGGCGCGGCGGTGGCGTTCCACTCCCGGGCGAGGCGGGTGCGCTCCTCGGGGGCGAGGATGTCCAGGGTGCCGATCGGCACCCCGGGGTCGGCCACCGCGGCGGCGAGCAGCCGGGCGTAGCGCTCGAACAGGGTGGTGACGGTGGCGCGGTCCCAGAGGTCGGCCGCGAACTCGGCGGAGCCCTCCAGGCCGGCCGGGGCGCCGTCCGGGCCGTGCCGCTCGGTGACGCCGATGTTGAGGTCGAACTTGGCGACCCGCAGGCCGAGCGGCTCGGGCGCCGACTCCAGCCCGGGCAGGCCGAGTTCGCCCTCCTCGTGGTTCTGGAGCACCAGCAGGGTCTGGAACAGCGGGTGACGGCCGAGCGCGCGGGCCGGGTTGACCTCCTCGACCAGCCGTTCGAACGGCACGTCCTGGTGCGCGAAGGCGTCCAGCTGCGACTCCCGGACGCGGCGCAGGAGTTCGGCGAAGGACGGGTCGCCGGACGTATCGGTGCGCAGCACCAGGGTGTTGACGAAGAAGCCGACCAGGTCGCTCAGCGCCTCGTCGGAGCGGCCGGCCACACCGGTGCCGAGCGGGATGTCGGTGCCGGCGCCGAGCCGGGTGAACAGCGCGGCCAGGCCGGCCTGGAGGACGGCGAACAGGGTCGAGCGGTGGGCGCGGGCCAGCTCGGCCAGCGCGGCGTGCAGCTCGGGGGCGAGGGCGAACGGGACGGCGTCGGCGGCGCCGGTCGGCACGGGCGGCCGGGGCCGGTCCGCGGGCAGCTCCAGCTCCTCCGGAAGACCGGCGAGAACTCCTCTCCAGTAATCGAGTTGACGGCTCATCAGGCTGTGCGGGTCGGACTCCTCGCCGAGCAGCTCGCGCTGCCACAGGGCGTAGTCGGCGTACTGGACCGGCAACGGCTCCCACTGCGGCTCGCCGCCCGCGAGCCGGGCGGTGTAGGCCTCGGCGAGGTCGCGCAGCAGCGGGCCGAGCGACCAGCCGTCGCCGGCGATGTGGTGCAGCACCACGAGCAGCACGTGCTCGGGGGTGCCGGCGGGGTCGTGGGCGCCGCGGGGGGCGGCCGGATTGAGCGAGAAGACCGTGACCCGGAGCGGGAGTTCGGCGCTCAGGTCGAAGGTGTGAGCGGCTTCCGCGTCCCGCAGGGCCGGGTAGTCGGCCGGTGCGCACTCCACCGTGGCGAAGGCGACGGCCGCCTCCGCCGGCGGCAGGATGTGCTGCACCGGCACGCCCTCCCCGTCCACCGGGAACACCGTGCGCAGGGCCTCGTGCCGGGCGACCACGTCCGCCGTCGCGGCGCGCAGCGCGGCGGTGTCGAGCGGGCCGCGCAGGCGGACCGCGAACGGCAGGTTGTAGAGCGCGGTCGGCCCTTCGATCTGGTCGATCAGCCACAGACGCTGTTGTGCGTACGAAACCGGGATCACGGTGCTTCCTCTGCTCACGTCACGGGCGGGTGGGGGGCGCCGTCACGCGGCGACGGCGGTGGTCGGCAGGACCGAGGGGCGGCAGTCGAGGACGTCGACCGGGCGGCCCATCGCGACGGCGATCCTGCGGTCGCCGCGGTACGGGTCACGGCCGTGCGAGCACAGCACGTTGTCGACCAGCATCACGTCGCCGACCTGCCAGGCCTCCCGGACGGTGGCCGCCTCGTAGGCGGCGTTCAGCGCGTCCACGTCCTCGCGGGTGAGCGGCTCGCCGTCGCCGAAGCCGGTGTTGAACGGCAGGCCGTCCGGGCCGAACTCCTCGACCATGGCCTCCCGGATCTCCGGGTCCAGCGACCACTCGTTCCAGAAGGCCAGGTGGTTGAACCAGACCTCTTCGCCGGTGTGCGGGTGGTGGATGGTGGCCGGGCGCAGCTGGCTGGTGCGCAGGTTGCCGTCCTCGGTCCACTCCCAGGAGATGCCGTTCTCCCGGCAGTAGCGCTCGACCTCGGCGTGGTCCTCGGTGGCGAAGGCGGTCCGCCAGCCGAGCGAGACGTAGTCCGAGTAGCTGCGCTGCAGCGTCCAGCCGGAGGTCCGGCCGCGCGCCGCCAGGTGCGGCGGCAGCGCGGCGAGGACCTTGCGGACGTCGGCGGTCGGGGTGGCGCCGCCCTGCTCGGGGGCGATCAGGCAGGCGAACAGCAGCCGGCCGGGGAAGGTCAGCGTGTAGCTGTTCTCGTTGTGCATCCGGATCGGCTGCGCGGGCGGCAGGTCGGTGGACGAGAAGACGCCGTTGCCGAAGTCGCTGCGCGGGGTGGCCTTCTCCCGGTACGGGGTGGGCTCGGGGATCAGCACGTCGCGCACCGCGGCGACGTCCTCGGTGGCGGCGACCGGCAGGCCGCGCAGGAAGATCGTGCCGTGCTCGTGCAGCGCGGCGGTCAGCTCGGCCTCGTGGGCCCGCAGCCAGGCGCAGCCCTCGGCGAGGTCGGCGACGGCCGGCACGTGGGCGAGGGCCGGGCGGCCGGGGTTCAGCTCCCAGGTGACCATGGCGGCGCTCACCGGGTTTCGAGGCCGGCGACCAGCGAGGCCGGGCGGATGTCGGTCCAGTTGGCCTCGATCCACTCCAGGCACTCCTGGCGGGGGGCCTCGCCGTGGACGCTGGTCCAGCCGGCCGGCACGTCGATCCAGACCGGCCAGAGCGAGTGCTGGTTCTCGTCGTTGACCAGGACGAGGTAGCCGGCGTTGTCGTCCTCGAACGGGTTGCTCACGGTGGTCTCCTCGGTGAAGTGGTGGTCGTGGTGCGGTGATTCGAAGGTAGGGGCGCGGCGGGCGCGGAAGCGGCACGAGGCCCGGCAGGAGAGCGGCAGTTCCGGGACTGCCGTCCTCCTGCGCGGGCCTCGCGCGGGGGCGGATCGGGGGTGGGTCGGGTGGCGGGTCGGGTGGCGGGTCGGGTGGGTGGCTCGGTCGGACGGACGGGCTGGGCGGACGGGTGCCGCGCGGGGTGGCGCGGGACGCGCTCAGCGGGGCGTCAGGCGGACCGGGAAGCGGTCCAGGCCGAAGTTGATGATCGAGCGGTTGAACTCCGCCGGACCGGCCGGCTCGATCGACGCCGCCTTCTCCAGCGCCGCCGTGAACAGCGCGCTCAGCTCGGTCTTCGCCAGCGGCGCGCCGATGCAGTAGTGGGCGCCCAGGCCGAGCGCCAGGTGCTTGTTGGGCGAGCGGTCCAGGCGGATCTCCTCGGGTGCCTCGAAGGCCTCCGGGTCGCGGTTGGCCGACCACACCCAGACCGCGACCCGGTCGCCGCGGCGGATCCGGCGCCCGGCCAGTTCGGTGTCCCGGGTCGCGGTGCGCAGGGTGTGCAGCCCGACCGAGGTCCAGCGCAGCAGTTCGTCGACGGCGGAGTCCATGGACACCTCGCCGCGCTGCAACCGCCGCCACAGATCGGGGCGGTTGACCAGGGTGTGCAGCCCCATCGCGGCGGTGTGGCGGACCGTCTGGACGCCGCCGACCACGATGTTGTCCAGGTTGAGCACGACGTCCTCGACCGGCATCAGGCGGCCGTTCACCTTGTAGGTGGCCATCATCGAGATCAGGTCGTCGCGCGGGTCGGTGCGCCGCAGCATCACCTGGTGCAGCAGGTAGGGGATCAACTGCTGGTGCCCGGCGCGGCGTTCCTCCGGGGTGGCGCCGAGGAAGGCCACGTCGCAGACCCGGACCACCATGTCGCGGTCCTTCTCCGGGACGTCCAGCAGGTCGCACATGACGGCCAGCGGCAGCGCGGAGACCACGTCGACGAGGTCCGCCTCGCCCTGCTCCACGGCCCGGTCGAAGAGCTCGGCGGCCCGGTCGGCGATCGAGCGGGAGGCGCCGCGCACCCCGCCCTTGGAGAAGAACGGGTTGGCGGGGGCCCGCAGTTCGCGGTGCCGGGGCGGATCGGTGAGGGCCATCATCCGGCCGGAGCCGACCGGGACGTTGCCGACGCCCGCGCCCAGCAGCGAGCCGGACTCCGAGCTGAAGACGGCCGCGTTGCGCAGCACCTCGGCCGACTCCCGGTAGGTCATCACCGACCAGATCGGGCCGTCGTCGACGGTGTCGGTGCGGTGCACGGGCGCCTCGGCGCGCAGGTCGGCGACCAGCTCCGGGATGTCCGGGCGTGCCCAGAGGCCGGGGTCGGTGAGGTCGACGGTCGTGGTGGTCACCATGGGTACGGCTCCTCGGTGGCGGTCGGGTCGGCCGGGCGACGGCCGGCCGGGAGGGGGCGGGGCGGTACGGGGCGGGGCGGTGCTCGGGAGGGTGCTGGGACGGGAGGTCAGGTGGTCAGGAGCGCGGTCAGCAGGTCGACCGGGCCGGGCAGGTCGACGGTGGCGAGCAGGTGCCCGCCGGGCAGGACCCGGTGGCCGAAGGCGCCCCGGGTGTGGGCGGCCCAGCCGGTGAGGCCGGTGGTGGCCAGCATCGGGTCCTCGGCGCCGGCCACCGCGTACAGCGCGGAGCCGATCGGCGGGCCCGGCCGGTGGCGGTAGGTGACGCTGACCGCGAGGTCGGTGCGGATGCCGCCGAGGGCCAGCTCGACCAGCTCCGGGTCGGCCCGGAGCAACTCCTCCATCCCGGTCAGGCGCAGGAGTTCGGCCGCGTCGAGGTCCTTGGTCTCGCGCTCGGTCCACTCGGCCGGGCTGGGCGCCCCGGCCACCACCACCAGCTCGGGGCGGCGGTCGGCGGGCAGCGCCCGGGCCACCTCGTAGGCGAGCAGGGCGCCGAAGCTCTGCCCGTAGAAGGCGGCCCGCCGGCCGGGGCCGAGGTGCGGGGCCAGGGCCCCGGCGACCGCCTCGACCAGGGCGGCGAAGTCGGCGGGCATCGGATCGCGGCTGCGCCCGCCCCGCGCCGGCGGGCGCAGCGCCCACACCTCGGCGGCGGGGGCGATGGCCCGGGCCAGCGGGGTGAAGGCGGTGGCGTCACCGCCGGCGTGCGGGAAGCAGAACAGCCGGACGGGGGCGGCGGGTTGGGGTGCGGGGAGGAGGAACCAGTCCCCCTCGACGCGCGGCCGGGTGGCCGGAACGGCCCGGGCGGAGGCGGCGGCCGCCGCGGGTGCCGGGCCCCGGCGGAGCGGGGCGGAGGAGGCGGCCGGACGGGGCCGGGCGGTGAGGGGCGGTCGAACCCCCGGGGCCGGGGCGGTCACCGGGTGGCCGGGCGGCGGGGGGTGAGGGCCGGGCGGGCGGCGGCCGGGGCGGTGGTGGTGGCGCGCCGGACGGCCTCGGTGAAGGCGGCCAGGTCGGCGGCGTCCAGCAGGTGGCGCAGCTGGAGCTCGACGTCGAGCTTGCGGCGCAGCAGGTGGACGACGCGCAGGGCGGCGAGCGAGTGGCCGCCGAGGCCGAGGAAATCGTCGGTGGGCAGCACCTCGGGGACGCCGAGCACGGTGCGCCACACCTCGGCGACCTGCTCCGCCACTCCCCCGCCGGTGCTCTCCGCGGCCGGCTCGGCGGCGGGCGCGGGCAGCGCGCGGTGGTCGGTCTTGCCGTTCGGGGTGAGCGGCATGGCGTCCAGCACGGTCACGGTGGCCGGCACCAGGTGCGCGGGCAGGGTGCGGCGCAGGGCGGCGAGCAGCGTGGCGGGGTCGGCCGCGGGGCCGGTGACGTAGGCGGCCAGCCGGGTGTCCCCGGGCGCGGGCTCGTGCACGGTCACGGCGGCGGCGGTGACGCCGTCCAGCTCCGCCACCGCGTGCTCCACCTCGCCGAGTTCGACGCGGAAGCCGCGCAGCTTGACCTGCCGGTCCACCCGGCCGACGTACTCCAGCAGGCCTTCGGCGGTGCGGCGGGCCTGGTCGCCGGTGCGGTACATCCGGGCGCCCGGCTCCGGGGCGAACGGGTCGGCGACGAAGCGCCCGGCGGTCAGCCCGGGTTGTCCGGCGTAGCCGTGCGCGAGGACGGGCCCGCCCAGGTACAGCTCGCCGACCGCGCCGGGCCCGGTGACCGGCACCAGCCGCTCGTCCAGCAGGTAGGCGCGCACGCCGGGCATCGGCTCGCCGAGGTGCGGGCCGGGGCCGGTGATCCGGGCGGCGATCACCTCCACGGTGCACTCGGTCGGCCCGTACAGGTTGAACGCCTCGACGCGGCCGTCGGCCAGCTCGCGCCAGGTGCGCTCGGGGACCGGCTCGCCGCCCATGAACAGGCGCGGGACGCCGGCGCCGTTCCTCGGGTCGAGCAGCGGCTCGCGCAGCAGCTGCCAGTGGGACGGGGTGAGGTCGAGGTCGGTGACGCCGTGCTCGGCGAGCAGCGCGGCCAGCCGGGCCGGGTCGGCGCGCCGGGCGTCGTCGACGACCACCAGGGTGTCGCCGCGGCAGATCCGGATCCACTGCGGGACGGAGGCGTCGAAGGAGACGCTGGCGTTCCAGGCGACCACGGCCGGCTCGCTCCGGTGGGCGCCGATCGCCTCCAGGTTGGCGGCGAGGCGGGCGACGGCGCCGAACGGCACCTCGACGCCCTTGGGGCGGCCGGTGGAGCCGGAGGTGTGGATGACGTAGGCGGGGTCCAGCGGGTGGGTGACGGTGTCCGGGGCCGCGGGCCCCTCGGCGTCCGGGCGCAGCACGGCGACGCCGGCCGGGACGGGCGGCGCCGGGTCGGCGCTGACCACGGCGGTGAGGCGGGCGTCGGCGGCCATGAAGGCGATCCGCTCGGCCGGATAGGCCGGGTCCAGCGGGACGTACGCGGCGCCGGCCCGCCAGACGGCGAGCAGCGCGACCGGCAGGTCGAGGGTGCGGGCGAGGTGGACGCCGACCCGGTCGCCGCGCCGGACGCCGGCGGCGCGCAGGGCGGCGGCGAGGGCGGCGGTGCGCCGGTTCAGGGCGGCGAAGTCGAGGCTGCCGTCGGCGGCGTGCACGGCGGGCCGGTCGGGGTGGGCGGCGACGGCGGCGCGCAGCCGGGTCAGCAGGTCGGTGGCCGTGGCGGGGGCGATGGTGGCCGGCTCCGCGAAGGTGGTCATGGCGGGGTACTCCTCGGTGAAGGGCTGGGTGGGGGCGGAACGGTGGTCCTCGGCGTCGGGGCCCGTCAGGCGCCGGCGGCCAGGCGGGCCAGGGCCGCCGCGTAGGCGTCCATGAACTCCTCCGCCGTGGCGTCGTCGACCAGCGACCGCTGGTGGTCCACGGCGAGCAGCACCCGCTGGGTGACCGGGTCCTGGATCAGCGACGCGCCGAAGGTGAAGCTGTTGGGCTCGTGCCGGTAGGTGGGCTCGGTGCCGATCCGGCCGTCCTCGATGCGGGCCGAGCTGAGCCGGCCCAGGGCGTGGAAGCGCAGGTAGCCGAACTGGCTGTCGAGGGCGGTGTCGGCCATCATCCGGGCCAGCCGGGCGAACGGCACCCGGCGGTGCGGCATCATGTCCAGCTCCTCGCGGTGCACGTGCCGCACCAGCGCCGCGAGGTCCTCCCCCGGCTCGGCGACCAGCGGGACGGTGTTCAGGAAGAGCCCGTACACCTCGGTGCCGCCGAGCCGCTCCAGCCGGCCGTTCATCGCCAGCCCGGTGGTGACCCGGCGCCGCCCGGTGATGTGCGCGAGGGCGTGCAGGTGGGCGGCGAGCGCGACGGACTTGACCGGGACGGCGAGCGCGTCGGCGACGGCGCGCAGCTGCCCGGGCGCGTCCGGCAGCACCCGCTCGACGGTGCGCGGCAGTTCGTGGACGTGCTCGCTGCCGGGCCAGAGCTGGCCGGTGGCGCCGTCGAGGCGCTGCCGCCAGTAGGCGAGCGAGTCCGGGTCGGCGGCCGCGGCCCGTTCGACGGCGACGAAGTCGCGGAAGGCGGTGCGCGGCGGCGGGGTGGGCGCGGAGACCGGGTCGGCGGCGAGCGCGGCGTGCCGTTCGAGGATCTCGGTGAGCAGGGAGGTGAAGCTCCAGCCGTCGAGGATCGCGTGGTGCTCGGAGACGGTGAGCTGGAAGGCGTCGGCGGCGAGGCGCTGCACGGTGATCCGGAACAGCGGGGGCGCGGTGAGGTCGAACGGCCGGTCGCGGTGGTGCGCGAAGACGGACCGGATCGCGGCGTCCTGCTCCTGTCCGGTGCGCCCGCGCAGGTCGGCGAACTCGACGGGGGCGGGCAGCGTGCCGTGCACCAGCTGCAGCGGCTCGCCGTAGCCGGAGAGGTCGAGGCCGGTGCGCAGCACGGCGTGCCGGGCCATCGCCTCGTTGACGGAGCGGCGCAGCGCGGTCTCGTCGAGGTCGCCGCCGATCCGGTAGGAGTTGACGTTGTGGTAGCTGTCGGTGCCGCCGGCGACCTCCATGTGGAAGACCATCGAGAGCTGCATGGAGACCATCGGGTAGGCGTCGACGATGCCGGGCGGCAGCTCGGCGCGGTCGTCCTCGGCGATCAGCGCGAACGGCCGGTCGGCGCCCGGGTCGGAGCGCACGGGCCGGGCCAGCGGCAGCAGGGCGGCGACGGTCGGCGCGTTGAAGACGTCCCGCAGGGACAGCTCCCAGCCCCGGTCGTGCAGGGCGCCGGCGAGCTGGACGGCCCGGATGGAGTCGCCGCCGAGGTGGAAGAAGTCGTCGTGGACGCCGATCCCGGGCACCCCGAGCACCTCCGTCCAGACGGCGGCGAACAGTTCCTCCTCGGGGCTGCGCGGCTCGACGTGCCGCCCGGTCCGCTCGGGTGCGGCGCGCCCGGGGGCGGGCAGCGCGGCCCGGTCCACCTTGCCGTTGACGGTCAGCGGCAGCGCGTCCAGCACGGTGACGCTCGCCGGAACCATGTAGGCGGGCAGTGAGCGGCCGAGGAAGGCCCGGAGGTCCTCGGGGGCGCGGCCGGTGACGTACGCGGCGAGCCGCTCGTCGTGGACGGTCACCACGCAGGCGTCGACGTCGGGATGGGCGGCGACGGCGTTCTCGATCTCGCCGAGCTCGATCCGGAAGCCGCGCAGCTTGACCTGGAAGTCGGCCCGGCCGACGTACTCCAGGCCGCCGTCCGGCAGCCGCCTGGCGACATCGCCGGTGCGGTACAGGCGGGCGCCGGGCGGTCCCGCGGGGTCGGCGACGAAGCGGCCGGCCGTGAGGCCGGGGCGGCCCCAGTAGCCGTGGGCGAGGCTGCCGCCGCCGATGTACAGCTCGCCGGGGACGCCGGGCGGGCAGGGGCGCAGCCAGTCGTCCAGGACCGCCGCGGTGAGGTGCGCCATGGGGTCGCCGACGAGGCTGCGCTCGAAGCCGGCGCCGCCCTCGGCGACGTCGTGGATCGTGACGTGGACGGTGGTCTCGGTGATGCCGTAGAGGTTGCAGAGCCGGGCGGGCGGCAGCGGGTCGAGGTCGTGCCAGCGCTGGACGACGCCCGGGTCCAGGGCCTCGCCGCCGAGCATGATCCAGCGCAGCGCGGGCAGCGCCCGGGGGCGCCGGCGCAGGGCCGGTTCGAGCTGGCGCAGCGCGGACGGGGTGAGGCACAGGTGGGTGACCCGCCGGTCGTCGAGGAGTCCGGCGAACTCCTCGGGCGAGCGGCTGGTCAGGTAGGGCACCACGACCAGGCGCCCGCCGTGCAGCAGCGCGCCCCACAGTTCCCAGACGGTCCAGTCGAAGGCGTAGCTGTGGAAGAGCGTCCAGGTGGTGTCGGGGCCGAAGCCGAAGTGCTCGCGGCCGGAGTCGAGCAGCCGGCTGACGTGCTCGTGGGCGACGGCGACGCCCTTGGGACGGCCGGTGGAGCCGGAGGTGAAGATCAGGTAGGCGAGGTCGCCGGGGCGGCCGGCGGCGGGCGGGCGGGTGTCGGGGTGGGCGGCGATCTCGGCGGCCCGGGCGGTCAGGTCGAGGGTCTGCCAGGGGCCGTCGGGGGCGCGGTCGGGGCGGTCGGTGAGGACGGCGGTGACGGCGGTGTCGCCGAACACCAGGGCGGCCCGGTCGGCGGGGGCGGCGAGGTCCACCGGGACGTAGGCGGCGCCGGTCTTGAGGACGGCGAGGATCGCGACCGGGACGGCGACGGTGCGTTCCAGCAGCAGGCCGACCCGGTCGCCGGGGCGCACCCCGCGGGCGCGCAGGGTGTGCGCCAAGCGGTTGGCGCGGCGGTCGAGTTCGGCGTAGTCGAGGGTCTCCCGCCCGTCGTCGACGGCCGGGCGCTCGCCGTGCGCGTCGGCGGCCCGCTCGAAGAGGTGGTGCAGGCAGTGGCCGGGGTCGAGCCGGGCGGGGCGGGGCCGCTGCCCGGCCGCGGGGGCGGCGGTGAGTCGCAGGACGGTGGCGTCCGGGTCGGCGAGGGCGGCGTCCAGCAGGGCCGCGTAGTCGGCGGCGAGGCGGCGGACGGTGGCGGGGTCGAAGAGCTCGGTGCGGTACTCGGCCTCGCCGCGCAGCGCGTCCCCGCCGGTGCCCTCGGCCGGCTCGAAGACGGACCAGGTCAGGTCGAACTTGCTGGTGCCGTTGGAGCGGACGGTGCGCCGGGCGGTGGCCCGGCCGAGGGCGAGCGGGGTGCGGTCCTCGCCGTGGGCGCCGAACACCACCTGGACCAGCGGCGGGTGCTGCGGGGTGCGGGCGGTGCCGAGGTGGTCGACCAGCTGGTCGAAGGGCAGGTCGAGGTAGCCGAAGGCGTCGAAGGCGCCGTCCTGGAGGTCGGCGACCAGCCCGCGGAAGGTCGCGCCCGGGGCGAGCCGGATGCGCAGCGGCAGCAGGTTGACGAAGTAGCCTATGAGGTCGGCGAGTTCGGGGCGGTTGCGGGTGGTGACCGGGGTGCCGACGAGCAGGTCGTCGGCGCCGGTCCAGCGGTTCAGCAGCAGCGCGAAGGCGGCGAGCTGGACGGTGAACGGGGTGGCGCCCTCCTGTTCGGCGAGGGCCCGGACGCGGGCGGCGGTACCGGGGGCCAGGGCGAAGTGCTCGGTGGCGCCGCGGTCGCCGCGTTCGGCGGGCCGGGGCCGGTCGGCGGGCAGGTCGAGCAGGGCGGGGGCGCCGTCGAGGCGGTCCTTCCAGTAGGCCAGGTGCTCCTCGTAGGAGGTGTGCCGCTCCTCCTCGGACCAGTCGGCGTACCCGGCGGCGAGGGCCGGCAGCTCCGGCGTCCGCTGCTCGGCGAACGCCCGGTAGAACTCGGCGAGTTCGTGCTCGAAGAGCTCGGCCGACCAGCCGTCCCAGACGATGTGGTGGACGACGAACAGCAGGGTGGTGCGCTCGTCGGCGAGCCGGATCGCCTCGGCGCGCAGCAGCGGGCCGGTGCCGAGGTCGAACGGCTCGGCGGCGCAGAGTTCGATCAACTCCTCGGCGCGGTCCGCCCGCTGGTCCTCCGGGAGGCTGCGCAGGTCGGTGACGGTGAGCGGGACGGCGAGGGTGTCGTGGACGTGCTGGCGGGGGCCGTCGGGGTGCAGCGCGAAGGTGGTGCGCAGCGCCTCGTGCCGGGCGGTGACGGCGCCCAGGGCGCGCGTCAGCACGCCGAGGTCCAGCGGGCCGGTGACCTCGTACGTCCAGGGGGTGGTGTAGGTGAGGGTGCGCGGGTTCAGGTGGTCGAGGAACCAGAGGCCGCGCTGGAGGCCGGAGACCGGCGCGGTGCGGGCGGGTGCGGTCGCGGGATCGGTCGCGGGATCGGTGACGGGTGCGACCAGGGGTGCGGCCACGGGGTCGGCTGACGGGCTCACGGTGTCGTTCCTTCCTGTCCGGCTGGTGTCGGGGCGGCCCGTCATCACGAGGCCAGCCTTTCGGCGATGGCGCCCACGGTCCGGCCGCGGAAGACCACGTGCGGCGGGACGCGGGTGCCGGTCTGCTGCGAGAGCTTCATGGCGACCCGCACGGCCGCCAGCGAGTTGCCGCCGATCCGGAAGAAGTTGGCCTCCGGCCCGAGGTCCTCCGGGAGGTCCAGGACGGCGCGCACGGCGTCCGCGACCAGCCGTTCGTGCGGGGTGAGCGGGTCGGCCGGCGCGGCGGCCCGGCGCTCGGCGGGGGCCGGCAGGGCCTTGCGGTCGACCTTGCCGTTGGCGTTGAGCGGCAGCGCGTCCAGCACGTCGAGGGTCGCGGGCACCATGTGCTCGGGCAGCAGCCCGGCGAGGTGGTCCAGCAGCGCCTCCGCACCGGTGCCGTCCGCGCGGTCCAGGGTGACGTAGGCGGCCAGCCGCTGGTCGCCGCCGGCGGGCCGGTGGACGGTGACGGCGGCCTCCCGGACGGCGGGGTGGCGGGTCAGCGCGTCCTCGATCTCGCCGGGCTCGACCCGGAAGCCGCGGATCTTGATCTGGTCGTCGATCCGGCCGGTGATCTCCAGCAGGCCGTCCGGGCGCCGGTGGCCGAGGTCGCCGGTGCGGTAGAGCCGCTCGCCGGGGGCGCCGAACGGGGAGGCGACGAAGCGCTCGGCGGTCAGCGCGGGCCGGCCGACGTAGCCGAGGGCCAGGCCGCCGCCGGCCGCGTAGAGCTCGCCGGTGGTGCCGTCGGGGACGGGCGCCAGCCGCTCGTCCAGCACGTGGATCGCCTTGCCGTGCAGCGGGGTGCCGATCGGGATGGTGCTGCCGGCGGCGTCCTCGGGGGTGGCGCGGTGGCAGGTGGTCAGGCCGAGGCTCTCCACCGGGCCGTAGCCGTTGGCGACGACGAGGTCCGGGTACTGGCCGAGCGCCTTGCCGACGTGCGTGACGGAGGCCCGCTCGCCGGCCGTGAAGGCCACCTTCAGGTCGTCGTAGGTCTCCGGGAACTCCTCCAGCAGGAAGTTGAACAGGCTGGCGGAGAGCTGGAGCTGGGTGACGCCGTGGCGCCGGGTCAGCTCGGCGACGGCCTGCGGGTCGGGCCGCTGGCCGGGCTGCAGCACGCAGACGCCGCCGAAGGAGAGCGCGCCGTACAGCTCCAGGGCGAAGGCGTCCCAGGAGACCGGGGAGCACTGCAGCCAGACCTCCCCGGGCCCGAAGCGGGCGTAGTCCTGGCCGAGGTAGGTGGTGGTGAGCGCGCGGTGCGGGACGGCGACGCCCTTGGGACGGCCGGTGGAGCCGGAGGTGAACATCACGCAGGCGAGGTCGTCGCCGCTGACCGGCACGCCCGGGTCGTGGCCGGGGCGGGCGGCGATCGCGGCGGCCTGCGCGTCCAGGTCGAGGTGGCGCCCGACCGGGAACGGCGGGCTCGCGTGCCGGTGGGTGACCAGCAGGGCTGCGGCGCTGTCGGCGACCGCGCCGGTCAGCCGTTCGGCCGGGAAGTCCGGGTCCAGCAGGGTGTAGGCGGCGCCGGTCTTGAGCGCGGCGAGCAGGGCGACCACCAGGTCCGGTCCGCGTTCGACCAGCACGGCGACGGTGTCGCCGCGGCCGATCCCGGCTTCGGCCAGGTGGTGGGCGAGGCGGTTCGCCCGGGTGTTCAGCTCCCCGTAGGCGAGGCGCTGCTCCCCGGAGACGACGGCGAGCGCGTCCGGGGCACCGGCGGCGCGGGCCTCGAACAGGGCGTGCACGGGCGCCTCGACGGCGGTGGCGAGGGTGCCCAGCCAGGCCTCGCACAGCTCGGCCATGGTGGCGGCGTCGAAGAGGTCGGAGTCGTACTCGAAGCGGCCGGTGAAGTCGGTGCCCCGGTCGTCGACGGAGATCGACAGGTCGAAGCGGGAGACCGGGTTGGAGTACAGCTCGCGGGTCACCTCGGTACCGCCGACGGTCAGCGGCCGGGTGTCCAGCGGGTGCAGCTCCAGCAGCACCTGGCAGAGCGGGTTGCGGTTCTCGGCCCGGTCGTCCGGGCGGTCCTCCAGCACGCTCGCCGCGATGTCGTCGAACGGCGCCTCCTGGTGGCGGTAGCCGGCGATCGCCACCTCGCGGACGTGCCGGACCAGCTCGCGGAAGTCCGCCGGCTCACCGATCCGCACGCGCAGCGGCAGGAGGTTGACGAAGTAGCCGACCAGGGCGTCGAGTTCGGCCCTGCCGCGGACGCTCACCGGGGAGCCGAGCACCAGGTCGCGCTGCCCGGTGCGGCGGTGCAGGGTGAGTGCCAGGCCGGCCAGCAGCACCATGAACGGGGTGGCGTCCTCGCTGCGGGCCAGCGCGCGGACCGCCTCGGCGACCGGGCGGGGCATCGCGAAGCGGTGGAAGTCGCCGCGGAAACGCTGGACCTCGGGCCGCGGGTGGTCGGTGGGCAGCGCGGGCTCGGTCGGCGCGTCGGCCAGGTGCTCGCGCCAGTGGGCGAGTTGGCGCTCGGCGTGGGCCGGGTCCTGGTACTGCCAGGCGCTGTAGTCGGCGTACTGGACGGCGGGCCCGGGCAGGTCGGCCGGGCGTCCTTCGGCCAGCGCCGCGTACAGCTCGGCGAGTTCGCTCTCCAGCACGGGCAGCGAGCCCTCGTCCCAGACGATGTGGTGGCAGAGCAGCAACAGGGTGGCGGTCCCGCCGGTGCGGTAGAGGTGGGCGCGCAGCAGCGGGCCTTCCTCCAGGTCGAAGGGGACCAGCGCGGCCTCGGCGACCAGCGCGTCCACGCGCCCGGCCTCGGTGTCCGTCACGGCGAACGGCACCTCCACGGCGGGGTGGATCAGCTGGCGGGGGCCGTCCTCGGTGAACGCGAAGGTGGTGCGCAGCGCCTCGTGCCGGGCCACCACGCCCTCCAGCGCCCGCCGCAGCAGCTCCGCGTCGACCGGGCCGGCGAAGCGGAACACCCACGGCACGATGTAGGTCGGCGCGCCCGGGTTCCACTGGTCGAGGAACCAGAGCCCGCGCTGGTACGGGGAGAGCGGCGCCGAACCGGCCCCGGCCCGGGTCAGCGGCGGCCGTTCCCCCTGCGCGGAGGCGGTGACGGCGGCGGCGAACTCGGCGAGCGTCGGGGCGTCGAAGATGAGGTACGGGGAGATCATCCCGA
The DNA here is from genome assembly GCF_040296005.1 of Kitasatospora sp. NPDC002551. Classification (NCBI taxonomy): domain Bacteria; kingdom Bacillati; phylum Actinomycetota; class Actinomycetes; order Kitasatosporales; family Streptomycetaceae; genus Kitasatospora; species Kitasatospora sp. NPDC002551. The sequence continues at coordinate 30,239 of NZ_JBEOWI010000014.1, forward strand.
AGACGTCGAAGACCCGGCCGACCACCCGCACGGCGGTGAGCGAATCGCCGCCCAGGTGGAAGAAGTTGTCGTCGGCGCCGACCTCGGGCACGCCCAGCACGTCCGCCCAGACGGCGGCGATCAGCTGCTCGGCGGGGGTGCGCGGCGGGCGGCGGCCGGCCGGGGCGGCGGCGGGCACGGCCTGCGGCTCGGGCAGCGCGCCGCGGTCGACCTTGCCGCCGGTGGTCAGCGGGAAGGCGTCCAGCACGGTGACGGTGGCCGGGACCATGTGCTCGGGCAGCCGCTCGGCCAGGTGGGCGCGCAGCTCCCCGGGGTCGGGGGCCTCGCCGGTGACGTACGCGGCGAGCCGGCCCTCGTGGGCGGTGACCACGGCGCCGGCGATGCCGGGGCGGGCGGCGAGCAGCTGCTCGATCTCGCCGGGCTCGACCCGGAAGCCGCGGATCTTCACCTGGTGGTCGGCGCGGCCGACGAACTCCAGCGGGGCGTCCGGGCCCTCGCGGCGCACGACGTCGCCGGTGCGGTACATCCGGGCGCCCGGCTCGGGCGCGAACGGGTCCGCCACGAACCGGCCGGCCGTCAGGCCGGGGCGGCCGTGGTATCCGGAGGCGAGCAGCGGCCCGCCCAGGTACAGCTCGCCGGCCTCGCCGGGCGCGGTGACCGGCCGCAGCCGGTCGTCCAGCACGTAGGCGCGGCGCTCGCCGAGCGGGGTGCCGATCGGGACGGCGTCCGCCCCGGTGGCACCGGCCAGCTCGTGCACGGTGGCGGTGATCACGGTCTCGGTGGGCCCGTAGGCGTTGAGCAGCGGGACTCCGGTGGCGGCCCACCAGGAGGCGGCGGCCCCGGGGTGCAGCCGGTCGCTGCCGGAGATCATCAGCCGCAGGGCGCGCGGCGCGCGGTCGCGCTGGCGCAGGGCCGGCACCACTTCCTGGAAGTAGCCGGCGGGCAGGTTGGCGACGGTGACGCCCTCGGCGTCCAGCAGGTCCAGCAGGGCGTCCGGGCCCAGCAGTTGCCGCTCGGGGACGACCAGGCAGGCGCCGGCGGACAGCGCGGTGAGGGTCTGCTCGACGGCGACGTCCACGGTGGGGCGGGCGAGGTGCAGCACGACGTCCTCGGCGGTGAGGCCGAAGCGGCCGACGGCGGCCGCCAGGTGGCCGGTCAGCGCGGCGAGCGGGACGTGCACGCCCTTGGGGCGGCCGGTGGTGCCGGAGGTGTAGATGAGGTAGCCGGGGGCGGCGGCCGCGCCCTCGGACGGCGCGAGCCCGGTGAGCTCGCCGTCGGTGAGGGCGAGGGTGGCGCCGGCGTCCTCGCGGATCCAGCGGTTGCGCTCCTCGGGGGCCTCCCGGTCCAGCGGCAGGCAGACGGCCCCGGCGCGCAGGGCGGCGAGCAGACCGACCAGGTGGTCCAGCCGGTCGCGGCCGGTGACGGCCACCGTCCGGCCGGGGGCGATCCGGGCGGCGAGGGCGCCGCTCAGCTCGTCCAGCTCCCGGTAGCTGACGGTCCGGGCGCCGAGCCGTACGGCCGGCCGGTCCGGGAACCGGCGCGCGACGGATATGAAGGGGAAACCGCGAGATTCCATCATCCAACCCCGATGAATTGACGACGCTGCGGGCAGTGGTTCGACGATAGGGCGGCTTTCCGGGGCCGATCGGCAGAACTCCCGGAAGACGATCGGCAGTTTCAACTGCCGCTTAGTGAAAGGGACTTGAGGAAACGCGAGCGGCCCGCCGGGGCGCACGGGGGCGCCTCGGCGGGCTCGGGGAAATCCGCTCTTCGATGATCGAGGGGGTGCTGCTCAGAATTCCGACGGGAAATCCGGGGACCACACGTCGGCCCGGTCCAGATCGGCCGGCGCGTACTTTCCGAGCGCGCTGATCAGCAGCCGCAGTTCGAGTGCGAGGCAGTCGGCGAAGCGGATCAGTCCCGCCTGCGGGTCCTCGGCCGCGGCCAGCAGGGCCGCCCGGCCCAGGCCCACCGCGCGCGCCCCCAGCGCCAGGCTCTTGACCGCCCGGCCGCCCTCCCACATCCGGCCCGACACCAGCAGGCAGGGCGGCGGCCCGGCGGCCGCCAGCCGGCGCAGGCACTCCGCCAGCGGCAGCCCGACCTGCGCCGGGAAGGCGCCCGGCGCCCAGCCGGTGCCGCCCTCCGCGCCGTCCACCGTGACGGCGTCCGCGCCCGCCTCGGCGGCCACCCGGGCGGCCTCGGCGACGTCCCGGCCGGGGTGCAGCTTCACCCAGACCCGGGCCCGGGGGAAGTTGTTGCGCATCAGCCGGACCTGCTGGCGCAGGATCTCCGCCGTGAAGGTGCCCGGCGTGCTCGCGCGCAGCACCCGGCCGTCCTCGCCGAAGACCGGGTCGATGCCGTAGCGGTCGCCGAGCCGGGCGGCGGCCTCGGCGTCCAGCACGGTCATCCCGCCCAGGCCCGGCTTGGCGCCCTGCCCGACCTTCAACTCGAAGGCGAGCCGCCCGGATTCGAGCAGCGGCAGGGCCGCCGGGTCGCTGTAGACGAGGTTCCACACCTCGGCGTCGGCGTCCTCGGTGGACTGCTGGACGGCCACCCCGCCCAGCCCGTCCGGCAGGTCCTCGGCGTAGGCGCGCAGCCGGCCGAGCAGGGCGCGGTCGGCGGCCTCGCCGAGCCGGCCGTAGCCGTTCACCGGGACGACGTTCTCGCCGATCACCATCGGCAGGCCGAGCGCGCCCGCCTGCCGGCTCAGCGCCAGTCCGAGATCCCCGCCGGCCGCCCGGGTGGAGCCGGTCGCCGACACGTACACCGGCAGGGACGAGCCGAACCCGCCGATGGCAGTGGTGAGTTCGACGTCCCGGTAGTCCGGCTCGCGGCCCAGGTCGATCAGTTTGGCGAGCCGCTGCGGCACGAACACCGGCGGCACGATCCGCAGCGCGTCCAGGGCGTCCGCGCCGGGCCCGCCGGCCGGGCGCCCGGCGCCGAACAGCACCTGCCCGTACGTGCCGGGCGGCGGAAAGGCCGCCGCCGTCCCGGCCCGGGCCCGCTGCCGGACCTCCTCCTCCGGAAAGCCGGGTGCCGAGAGGTCGCTCATGCTCCCACCTCGCTTCGCTCGGCAGCCGCTTCGCGATAGACGCCGCCCCTGGTGGTTCGCTCGCTCACGGCGACACCACCCCCGCCACCTTCGGGAAGGCGCTGGCCTGCCAGACCGCGTCCAGCCCGGCCACGTAGCGGGTCAGCCGCTCGACGCCGATGCCGAAGCCGGCGCTGCCGGGCACGCCCTCGCGGACCAGGTCCAGGTACCAGCGGTACTTCTGCGGGTTCTCCCCCGTCTCGCGCATCCGGGTGACGATCTCGGCGTAGTCGTTGGTGCGCTGGCTGCCGCTGCACAGCTCGCCGTAGCCCTCGGCCGCGATGAGGTCGAAGTTGCTCAGCAGGCCCGGGTCCTCGGGGTTCTCGCGGTCGTAGAAGCCGCGCGAGCCCTTGGGGTAGTCCGTGACGAAGAACGGCCGGTCCCGCTGCGCGGAGAGCAGCGCCTCACCGTCCCAGTCGAGTTCGGCGTCCGGGCTCTGCGGGTGGCCCAGCCCCCGCAGCTCGGCGACCGCCTCGGCGTGCCGCATCCGGCCGAAGGAGCCCTTCAGCAGCTCGGCGAACGCGTCCGTGTCACGGCCGAGTTCGGCGAACTCCTTGGGCAGCTCGCGCACCGCGCGGGCGACCATGTGCACCACCAGCTCCTCCACCAGCCGCACCACGTCGTCCCGGCTCGCGCCCGCCACCTCGACGTCGAGCTGGTGGAACTCGGCCAGGTGGCGGCTGGTCCCGGCGGTCTCCAGCGGCTCCAGCCGGACGTTCGGCGCGATGCAGAAGATCTTGTCGAAGGCCAGCAGCGAGGCCTGCTTGTAGAGGATCGCGCTGGTCATCAGCTTGTAACGGTGGCCGTAGAAGTCGACGTCGACCTGCTTGGAGCCGCGCGAACCGGGGTCGGTGACCGGGCCGATGATCGGCGGGAGCAGCTCGGTGAAGCCCCGGCCGCGCAGGAACTCGCGGGCGGCGGAGAGCAGCTGGTGCTGGATCCGCAGCGCGGCGCGGGTGGTCGGGGAGGTCAGGTGGCGGCCGGGGTCGGGGAGCGTCGCGGCGGTCGCGGGGATGGGCCCGTCGGTGGTCATGGCGTGGTGAGTCCCAACTCTCGTGGTGCGGCGGGTGTTCGGTCGAGGTCCGGGGTGTCGGCGGCGCGGCTGTCGTAGCTCCACTGGACGTGGGAGAGCGCGCCGAGGAGTTCGGCGGAGCCGAGGATCGGCGGGCGCGGGCCGCCGGCCAGGCCGGCGATCGGCATCGCGCCGACGTCCGACCAGTGCAGCCGCCCGTCCGGCCCGAGCGAGCTGCGGGCCCGGCCGGCGTTGTCGGGGTGCAGGCAGTAGGGCACGTCCAGGTAGCCGGCCGCGAAGGCACGCACCAGGGCGCGGCCGATGTCGGCGTCCAGCTCCAGCACGGCGCCGATCAGCGCCCGCGCCTCCGCCTCGATGCCGGTGTCCGGCACGGCGAGCGGCGGGCGCCGGTGCTCCGCGCCGGCGGCCGCGGCGGCCGTCTCCAGCGCCCGGACGTTCTCGGCGACGGTCGGGATCCGGTGCGCCTCGGCCGTCGTCTTGACGATCAGCCGGGCCGCGCCGGTGCGCACCGCCAGCCGGGCGGCGTCCTCCAGCAGCAGCCGGGCGCCGCCGGGCGTGCGCGGGAAGACGCCCATGTAGGCGTAGAGCACCAGGTGCCGGTCGACGTCGGGCAGCAGCTCGCCGGCGAGGCGCCCGAGCACGGTGAGCGCCTCCTCGTCCTGGCGCGGGTCGGGCTGCTGGGCGTAGCTGAGCGAGACGCTGCGCAGTCCGTGCTGCCGGAAGAACAGCGCCTCCAGCACGCTGACCGCGATCAGCAGGCTCGGCGGGCAGAGCTGGCCCATCAGGCAGCCGCCGAACGTCTCCAGGTGCGGCTCGGCGCCGAACTCCCGGATGGAGGCGAGCAGTTCGCAGCTGCGCCGCCAGCTCTCCACTGCCTCGCGCAGCGGTGTGCGGCTGTACGGCAGGCAGTAGGAGACCGGGCCGCCCTCGGTGGCGTCCAGGCCGACCGCGAGCAGCGCGCGGACGATGTGCTCGGGCTGCGCCGACCCGTGCCGGACCTGCACCGGGAAGCCCTCGCCGGCGACCCCGCGCAGCACCGCCCGGGTGACGTCCACCGGGTGGCCGGCGATCGGGTAGCCGTTGAGGCCCACGCCGTCGGCCAGCGCCCGGCGGGCGGCGGCGAGGTCGCCGGTGCGGGTGTAGCTGTCCAGGGTGATGGTGCCGACCGTGACGGCGTCCGCGCCCCGGGTGGCGAGCAGGCCGTCGCGCATCCGCAGCGGGTCGGCCATGCCCATCCGGGGCTGGACCACCAGGGCGCCGGCGGCCCGGGCGCGGGCGACGAAGGCGCCGAAGCCGGTTCTGGCGGGGGCGGCGAGTCCTGTCATCGCGCCCCTCCGACGGCGGTCCGCACGAACAGCGGGGCGCCCAGCGGCGGGGCGGACAGGGGCGGCACGGACAGGGGCGGCGCTGCCGCCGAGGGCAGCGACCGGACGAAGGAGCGGAAGTCGGCGACCGAGCGCCCCTCCTCGAAGACCCCGTCGAACCCGGCGGCGAGCAGCGACCGCTGCCGGTCCGGGTCGCCCGGCCCGGCGATGCCGAGCTTGCCGCCGATCACCGCCGGCGTGCGGGCCAGTTCGGGACAGCCGCGCAGCGCGCCGATCACCCGCAGACCGTCGCGGTGGCCGTGCCCGTTGACGCTGCTCAGCACGATGAGGTCCGGCTCGATCCGGCGGCACTCGGCGACCAGCGACTCGTCCGGCACGCAGGCGCCCAGGTTGGTGACCCGGTGGCCGAGCTCTTCCAGCAGCAGTTGCAGGAAGACCAGGTTCCAGGTGTGCGAGTCCGAGGCCATGGTCGACACGACGACGTCCAGCCCGGCCGGTTCGGCCTCTGTGCGCTGCTGCTCCAACTGGTCCACGGCGCAAACCTCTGCTGTCGGTGAGTGGTCGGTGGGTGACGGACAGAACGCTAGGGAGGTACCGGCGGACGGACCGGCAGCTCGTCCGGCAAGTGACGGGCAGTATCGGTGCGGGGAGGTGCGGGGAGGCGCGGGAGGTGCGGGGAGGCGCCGGCCTCAGCTCGCCGCCGCCAGCACCGGGTACACGCCGGCGGCGCCGAAGAGGCGGCGGCAGAGGTTGAGCACGGTGAACCGCACACCGTCGCGGGCCGGGACGCTGCGGATCAGCCCGCTCGCCAGCAGCTCGTGCACGGCGGCCAGCGACTCCTGCGGCGGTCGCCCGCTCAGCTCGACGGCGTCCTCGCCCGACCAGTCCCCCGGTTCGGCGGCCAGCCGGGCCAGCAGGTCGCGCTGGCCCAGCGTCAGCCGGTCGAGCGCCGCGTCCAGCGCCTCGCCGACCCCGCCGCGCCCGCCGAACCCCGCCGGCGGCGGCGCCAGTTGGAACGGGCCCTCGGCCAGCCGGGCCACCAGCTGGCGCGGCGAGAGCACGGTCGACCAGCCGGCGGCCAGCTCCAGCGCGCCCGGCAGTCCGTCGAGCTGGCGGCAGAGCGCGGCGACCGCCGGCGCCTCCTCGGGCTCCAGCCGGTAGCCGGGGCGCAGCCGGCGCAGGTGCGAGAGCAGCAGCCGGACGGCGCCGACCTCGGCGAGCGCCACCGGGTCGTGGTCGAGTTCCGGCCCGGGGGTGGGCAGCGGGGCGAGCGGGATCACCTGGCCGCCGGGCAGCGGCTGGGCGACCCGGGCGGTGATCAGCACCCGCAGGCCGGGGCAGCGCTGGAACAGCTCGTCCAGCAGGGCGGGCTCCACGCCGGTGTCGGCGCCGTCCAGGACCAGCAGGGTGGGGCGGCTGCCGATCGCGCGGACCAGTTCGGCGCGGCGCTCGGGGCCCATGCCGGGCCGGCTCGCCCAGTCCGTCCAGCGCACCGACCAGCGGGCCGTCAGGTGCAGCCGGCGGGCCGCCTCCAGGACCAGCCGGGTCTTGCCGACCCCGCCGAGGCCGGTCACCGTGACCAGCCGGTCGCCGTGCTCGGCGAGGGCCTCGGTCAGCAGGTCGACCTCCGGCTCCCGGCCGACGATCGCGCCGCGGGCCACCGGCGGGGCGGCCGGTTCGTCGCGCGGTTCCTCGACGGGCACCTGGCGGCGCGCGGCCGCCTCGAACACCGTGCGGCTGCGGCCCTCCAGCCGCAGCGCGTCGGCCAGCAGCCGGACCGTCTCCTGCCGGGGGCGCTGCACCCGTCCGCTCTCCATGTCGCGGATCGCCCGGACGCTCAGGGTCGCGTGATCGGCGAGCACCTGCTGGGTCAGGCCGATGCGCTCGCGCCGGATCCTGAGCAGCTCTCCGAAGCCCGCCGTCGACTGCAGGGTGTGAACGCCGTCCATGCTCCGTCCGCCTTCCGTGGGTTGGCCAACTACGGGGACCAGGGGCTCGGGCCACCGCGTGGCACGCCGAGGACGGCGCCGAGCGGTGGTGACCGTCGACCCGGGCTTCCCCTGCCGCAGATGGTCCACGGCCCTGCTCTACGGCCGATCAACGGCCGATCACCGCAGGTTCACGACTCCTCCGCATCGTCCACGAACCCTCCCGGGGAACGGACGGAGGTTCCGGGAGCAGCGGCGGGGCGGAGGTGGGGCGGACGCGGACCGGCCCGGGCGTACCGTGTCGGGGAACGGTACGGCCGGGCCGGAGGCGGGGGGCGTCAGGCGCGCTGCATGCCCGGGTTGTAGGCCTCGCTGACGAAGGAGGCGGCGGTGCTGACGGTGCCGCCCGGGCGGGTGATGTGCGAGATCACCCGGTAGTCGGCACGGGCGTGCTCCTCGTTGAGCGTGATCGCGGTGTAGCCGCGCCGGCCGTCGTAGAACTTCATGTGCGGGTTGGCGGCCGTCAGGGTGGCCCAGTTGCCCGGGTGCTCCTGGCCGTCGCCGTCACTGGCGATCGAGGTGCCGACGATCTCGACGCCGACGGTCCGCGAGTCCGGGTTGTCGAAGTCGCGCTTGATGTCCATCGCATAGGCGACGTGCACGTCACCGGTGAGGACGACCAGGTTCTCCACGCCGATGTCCTCGGCGCCGGCCAGCAGCCGCTCGCGGGCGGCCGGGTAGCCGTCCCAGGCGTCCATGGAGAGCCGGGACTTCGCCTCGGTGGTGTTCTTCCGGCGGGAGAAGACCACCTGCTGCGGGACGACGTTCCACACCGCCTTGGACTTGCGGAAGCCGTCCAGCAGCCAGCGCTCCTGGGTGGCACCCATCAGCGTGCGGGTCCGGTCCTCCGACTCCGGGGTGGGGAACTGCCAGCCGTCGCCGTTGGCCTGGTCGGAGCGGTACTGGCGGGTGTCGAGGATGTCGAACTGCGCCAGCCTGCCGTAGTGGTGGCGGCGGTACAGCTTGAGGTCGGTGGCGTCCGGCTTGGGCATGCGCAGCGGCATGTTCTCCCAGTAGGCGCGGGTGGCGGCGGCGCGGCGGGCGACGAAGGCGTCCACCGACTGGTTCTTCTCCGGGACGCCGGCCGCGTAGTTGTTCTCCACCTCGTGGTCGTCCCAGGTGACGTACCAGGCGTGCGCGGCGTGCGCGGCCTGGAGGTCCGGGTCGCTCTTGTAGAGGGCGTACCGCAGGCGGTAGTCCTCCAGGGTGGTGGTCTCGTGGTTGAACAGCGACGGCAGCGTGCGGTCGGTGTACTTGCGGTCGCCGCCGACGGCGTCGATGCCGTACTCGTAGATGTAGTCGCCGACGTGGAAGACCGCGTCGAGGTCCTCGTTCGCCAGGTGCTGGTAGGCGGTGAAGTAGCCGTCCTCGTAGGCCTGGCAGGAGACCAGGCCGAAGCGGACCTCGTCGATGTGGCGGCCGCGCGCCGGGGAGGTGCGGGTGCGGCCGACCGGGCTGGTCCAGCCGCCGACCTTGAAGCGGTACCAGTACACGCGGTCGGCGTCGAGGCCGTCCGCGTCGACGTGCACCGCGTAGTTGAACTCGGCGTACGCCTTGGCGGTGCCGCGGCGGGCGACCTTGCGGAAGCGGTCGTCGCGGGCGATCTCCCAGTCGACCCGGACGACGCCGGTGGGCGGCAGGCCGTTGCCGGGCTCCAGCGGGCGGGGGGCGAGGCGGGTCCAGAGCACCACGGCGTCGCTGAGCGGGTCACCGGAGGCGACGCCCAGGGTGAACGGGTTCTCGGTCAGCGCGCGGGGCGCGATCTCGGCGTCCGCGGCGTGGGCGCCCGGCAGGTTGGTGGTGAACGCCAGCGCGGCGGCGGCCGAGGTGACGGTCAGGAAGCGGCGGCGGCCGATCCCCAGCCGGGTCGCGGCCTCCCGGAACTCCTGGTCGTGCGAGGCCTGGTCGTCTGTGCGGGCCATGGTCTGGACTGCCTTCCGTACGCTGGACTGGACCGGCTGGACACACCGGCTGTGTACGGAGGGGATTGGACCGGCCCGCGCCGTACGGGGGGCGTCGCGGTTCCGGCGGACAAGTGATCATCAGGTGATGAGACGGACCGAATCGGGCAAACGGACGCAATGCCCCCGTGTCAGCGGGAGAACGCCGCCAGGCTGAGCAGCAGGTGCGCCGACTCCGGGTGCTGGAAGTCCGAGTGCGCGCCCGCCGGCGCCAGGCGGCGGGACGCCGCACTCCCCCGGAACACCCGGCCCGCGTCGACGTTGACGATCGGATGGTCCAGCAGCCGCTTGGCGTACGGCGTCTCCGTCGCCAGCAGCGCCGTCGAGAACTGCCCGACCGGCGCCGTCCCCGCCCCCGAGTGCCCGATCCCCGGCAGGCCCTCGGCCCGCAGGTGCCAGAAGCCGGTCGCCCGGTCCCACCGCGAGTGCGTCAGCACCAGCGGCCCGCGCAGCGGCGCCCCCGGCCGCCCCGGCGCCGGGAAGAGCCGCGGGAACAGCCGGTCGAAGGCGTCCCTCGGCGCGGCCATCTGGAAGACCAGCGCGCTGTCCACCGTGAACGGCCGCGCCGGGTCCGTCCGCCCGCTCCACCCCAGCACCTGCGGCCCCGCCGCCGGCCGCTCGGCCGCCCACTGCAGCGCCTCGCACAGGAACCGGCCGCCGAAGGAGTGCCCGACCAGGTGCAGGTACTGTCCCGACCGGTTCGCCAGCACCTCGGGGGCGTCCGGCCGGCCGCGCGCCGCGTCCAGGTAGCCGAGCAGGTGCCCGATCACGAAGCCCGCCTGCCCGCGCCCGGGCCCGCTCATCGCGTGCGCCCGGTCCCGGATCCGCCGGTAGCCGGCCGGCGTGGGCAGGCTCGACGACGGCCAGCGCACCACCACGCACCACGGCCGGTACCCGCGCGCCGCCAGCCCCGGGTACGCCGTCGGCGCCGCGCGCCCCAGCTCGACGGCCCGCGCGATCAGGGCGTCCGCCGTCCGCCCGGCCGCCTGCGCGCCGGTCTGCCAGCCGTGCACGTAGACGTAGAGGTCGGTGGCCCGCTCCGGCACCTTCAGATGGCGCGCCAGGTGCTCGGCCACCCTGGCCTCCGGCACCGGCGTCCGGGTGCCCGGCACCAGCAGCCGCCCGTTCTCGTCGAGATCCACCACGGCGTGCGTCATGACGTCAGCTCCAGCATGCTGTCGATCCCGCAGTGCAGGGAGTAGGTGAGGGCGAGGGGGTTGCGGTAGACGTCGGCGAAGTGCCGGGCCAGCCCGCGGGCGATCTCCCCCGCGGTGAGCTCCCCCGTCAGGTACAGGTCGAGGAAGGCGAAGGCGTACTCGGCGGCGAACACCTGGGGGATCTCGATCTGCGGGCCGAGCACTCCGGTGGCGCCCAGCTCCACCAGGGCGCGCCCCAGGTGCTCCAGCTCGGCGGCCGCCGACTGGCCGGTGTGACAGGCGTTCAGCAGCACGAACGGCTGGAACAGCGCCTCCGGGGCGTCCTGGTGCGGCTCGCGGTAGCGGCGCACCAGGTCCGCGTCGATGTCCCGGCCGTCGGAGAGCCGGACGGCGAGCTGCGCGTAGGCGGTGCCGTTCTCGACGAACTGGCCGTGGCACCAGAAGTACATCAGGTCCTCGTCCAGCACCGCGCGGGAGAGCGCCTCCAGGAAGCGCTCGGACTCGGTGCGCACGGTCAGCTGGGTGCGTTCCTCCAGCAGCTTGCGGACCTCCGGCGCCCGGCCCACCGACTCCAGGGTGGCGTCGGTGTTGAGGCTGGTCACCGGACGGTCGCGCACCGGGTACGGCGCCTGGACCCGGGGGTAGGCGTCGCCGGTCTGCTCGACCTGGTGCCGGTGGCCGAGGAAGTCCTCCCACGGCTGGGCGGCGCCGCTGTCGACGGCCAGCAGCGGCCAGGGCAGGTGCAGTTCGGAGTCGAAGCTGATCCGCAGCGGCCCCTCCTCGGTGAGCGCGCCGAGCAGGAACTCCCGGAACCCCCCGAGGTCGCGGCCCGGGCCGGCGAGCAGCTTCTGCAGCACGAAGCGGCCCTCCTCCACCAGCTCGCCCATCCGGTTCTCGGCGAGCCCCGGCGTCGCGGCCAGGTTGGCGGCCTGCGCGAAGGGGTAGCCGACCGGCAGCCCGTGCTCGTCCACCTGCGCGTAGCCGACCAGCCGGTCGCGCCAGATGCCGCGCAGCCGGCCGGCCCGGCGCAGCAGTTCGGCCTCCCCGATGTCGAGCTGCGCGTGGTGGGCGCGGGTGCGCGGGGAGCGCTCGGCGGGGCGGAAGGCGTGCACGTACAGGCCGCCGTTGGAGCGGCGCAGCGACACCAGCAGGTCCAGCGGCCCCGGCCGGCGGGAGGGGCCGGGCAGCTGGGTGTAGTCGGCGGACGGGTTCCGCCGGATCTCGACCGCGAGGTCCCGGGACACCTGGCTACTCCTGATCGTGGGCGGGGTGGACGGATTCGTCGGCGGACTCGGGGGGCCACGGCGCGTGGTGGGTGGAGGGGTCGCGGTCCTCGGCGTGGACGTACACGTGGTCGGAACCGGTGTGGTGGAACGTGCGTTCCCGACCGTGGACCTCGGTGCCGGAGTGGGGGTGCGACCAGGGATTGACGACGACCACCCCGAACGCGCCGTCGTCCCTCCCCCACCCGACCCGGGTGACCCGGATCGCCCGCGCCGCCTCGACCACCGTCGCCAGGTCCTGGAGGACCACGCCCGACTCCCGCTCGTAGACGGTGAACCGGACCCGGTGCGAGCCGGGCGAGCCCGCGGTGAGGGTGAACTCCGCGGGGCCCTCGGCCGGATCGTGGTCGACGGCGGGGGGTTCGACGACCGCGTCGCCGGCCGTCGAAGCGACCAGGTACAGCTCCGGCAGCGGGCACGGATCGCCCGCCGCCGCGCCGTCGTGCTCCCAGCGCAGTTCCAGCCGCGCGGGGACGCCCACCTCGGGCCACTCGTCGACCAGGGTGACCCGGGGCCGCCAGGGCGTACGGGGTACGGGCGCGGGCGCCGGGACAGGTGCCGGAACGGGTGCGGGTGCGGGTGCGGCCGAGGCCGCGGGCGCGGGCGGAAGCGGTCCCGCCGGACCGGCCGGCCCCGCGCCGAGGGCCGGCCCGCCGGGGCCGCCCGTCGTCCCGAGCGGGGCGGCCGGCGCGGACCCGCCCGCCCCACTCGGCCCGCCGGTCATGCCCGCGCGCAGGCGGGCGAGCGCCGCCCGTCCCTCCACCGCGAGCGGGTGGCCGTCCGCGAACACGGCCTCCCGGCCGGTGCGGACGCCGACCAGCAGGTCTTCGGCCGGGCCCCGGTGACCGGCGCCGGCGAGCGCCTCCGCGAGTCCGACCGCAAGCGTGGGGAACAACTCGACACCGCCCGGGCGCGTCGTCCCGGCCTCCGGCAGCGGGCCGCCGCCGTCCCGGTGCGCCTCCGCCAGCAGCGCCGGCGAGGCCTCCGGGGTCCGGGCGGTCAGGACGGCGCGGTACTGGCGGACGGCGCCGTCGTGGTCCCCGGCCCGGTGCCGGGCCCAGCCGAGGCTCTGGCGGATGCTCAGGGCGAGCCGGTGCTCGGGGCCGTGGCTCGCCTCGCACTCCTCGGCGAGCTCCTCCAGCAGCACCACGCCCCGGAACGGCCGGTCGCCCACCGCCACCAGCAGGGCGTGCGCCTCCCGGCAGCGGAGCACGGCGTCGTGGTCCGGCCCCAGGGCCTCCGCCGCCGGGGCGAGCAGCGCACCCAGCGGGGTGACGGCGTCCTCGGGCCGGCCGTCGAGGTGGGTGGCATAGGCCAGCCGGCGGGCGGTCCGCAGGAAGCCCCGGGTGCCGGCGCCCAGGACGCGCCGCCAGTCCTCGGCCAGCGGGCCGAGCACCGCCACCGCCTCGGCCGGGCGCCCGGCCACGCGCAGGGTGTCGCCGAGGTCGCCGCGCAGCGCCAGAGTCCGGGGGTGGTCCGCACCGAGCGCCGCCGCCGCGTCGCCGAGCAGCTGCCGGTAGGCGTCGACCGCCGCGCCGTGCCGGCCGGCCTCGCGGGCGGTGCGCGCCAGGCCCTCGCGGCAGTCCAGGGTGTCGGGGTGGTCGGCGCCGAGCAGGCGGGTGCGGTCGGCGAGGACGGCGCGGTACGCCTCCTCGGCCGCGGCGTAGGCGTGCCCGGAGCGCAGGGCGTTGGCGAGGGACTGCCGGGCGGTCAGGGTGCCCGGGTGGTCGGGGCCCTGGACGCGCTCGCGGTCGGCGACCAGCCGGGTGCGGGCGGCGGCCTCCTCGCCGTGACGCCCGGCGAACCGGTGGAGCAGGGCCAGGTTGGCGCGCTCGGCGAGGGTGTCGGGGTGGTCGGCCCCCTGCTGGCGGGTGCGGTCGGCCACCAGGGCCTCGTACCGGCGCCGGGCGGACCGGTGCCGGCCGGCCTCGCGGTGGGCCCAGGCCTCGCCGGCCCGCGCGCCGAGCGTCTCGGGGTGGTCGGGTCCGTGCAGGCGTGCGCGGTCGGCGGCGAGCCGGGCGCGTTCGGCGAGCTCGGCGAGCGGCCGGCCGGCCTCGCGCAGCGCGTAGGCGACGGCGGAGCGGGTGTGCAGGGTGTCGGGGTGGTCCGGCCCCTGGAGCCGTTCGCGGTCGGCGAGCAGGGCCAGGAGCAGGGTGAGCGCCTGCCGGTCGTCGCCGGCCTTCTGCAGGCCCCAGGCGTGCCAGAGCCGGGCGCGCAGCACCTCGGGGTGGTCGGGTCCGTGCAGGCGTGCGCGGCCGGCGACCAGCTCCGCCCAGTCGGCGACGGCCTGCCGCAGGTGTCCGCCGCGCTGGCGGGCCTCGGCGAGGTTGGCCCGTTCGTTGAGGGTCTCCGGGTGGTCCGCGCCCTGCAGCCGGACGCGGCACCGGACGATCCCGGCGTGCAGCTCGGCGGCCCGGTCGTACCGGCCGGCCTCCTGGAGGGCGAGGGCGAGGCCGGTGCGGGTGTTGAGGGTGGCGGGGTGGTCCGGGCCCTGGACGCGCTCGCGGTCCGCGACCAGGGCCTCGTTCAGCTCCATGGCGCGCCGGTGGTCGCCCGCCTCGCGGCAGGCCCAGGCCAGGCCGGAGCGGGTGTTGAGGGTGTCCGGGTGGTCGGGGCCCTGGACGCGCTCGCGGTCGGCGAGCAGCGCCTCGTACAGCGCGAGGGCCCGCGCGTGCTCGCCGTTCTGGCGGCAGGTCTGGGCGAGCCACCAGCGGGTGTTGAGGGTGGCGGGGTGGTCCGGGCCCTGCAGCCGTTCGCGGTCCGCGACCAGGGCGGTGTAGGACTCGATCGCCAGGGACCGGTCGCCGGCCTCCCGGTGGCACTGGGCGAGGTCGGCGAGGGCCTGCAGGGTGGCGGGGTGGTCCGCGCCCTGGAGCCGCCGCCGGGCCTCGACGACCTCGGTCTGCCCGGCGACGGCCGCGGCGTGGTCGCCGGCGGCCCGGTGGGACAGCGCGAGCCCCGCCCGGGTGTCCAGGGTCGCCGGGTGGGAGAGGCCCTGGAGCCGCTCGCGGTCGGCGAGCAGCGCCCGGTAGGCCGCGACCGACTCCCGGTGCCGGCCGGCGCCCCGGTAGGACCAGGCGAGCCCGGCCCGGGTGTCCAGGGTCGCCGGGTGGAAGGGACCCTGGACCCGCTCGCGGTCGGCGAGCAGCGCCTCGTACAGGGCGACGGCATGGGTGTGCCGGCCGTCCTCGTGGGCGGCGCGGGCCTGCCAGCCGCGGGTGTCCAGGGTGTCCGGGTGGTCCGCGCCCTGCGTCCGCGTCCGGTCGGCGACCAGCTCGGCGAGCACGTCGAGGGCGCGCGGGTGGTCGCCGGCCGCCCGGTGGGTCAGGGCGAGGCCGAGCCGGGCGGCGAACTGCTTCGGGCGGCCGGCGGCGCCCTGGAGGTTCTCGTGGTCGGCGGCGACGGACGTCCAGAGCAGGACGGCGCGGCGGTGGTCGCCGGCCTCCCGGCAGGCGGTGGCGAGGTCGGCGAGGGCGGCCAGGGTGTCGGGGTGCCCGACGCCGTGGATCCGCTCGCGGTCGGCCACCAGCGCCTCGGCCAGCACCACGGCCCGTGCGTGGTCCCCCGATTCGCGGTACGACCAGGCCAGCGCCGAGCGGCAGTTGAGGGTGTCGGGGTGATCGGGGCCGTGGATCCGCTCGCGATCGGCGAGCAGCGCCTCGGCCAGCGCGACGGCCCGCGCGTGCTCGCCCGCCTCCCGGTGGGACCAGGCCAGCGCCGAGCGGCAGTTGAGGGTGTCCGGGTGGTCCGGGCCGTGGATCCGCTCGCGGTCGGCGAGCAGCGCCTCGTAGCGGGCGACGGCCGGCCCGTAGCGTCCCGCCTCCCGGCAGGCCCAGGCCAGCCACCACCGGGTGTTCAGCGTCGCCGGATGGTCCGGCCCCTGCACCCGCCCGCGATCGGCCGCCAGCCGCTCGAACTCTTCCACCGCCCAGGCGTGTTCACCCGCCGACGAGAGCAGCCAGGCCTCCCACCACCGGGCGTCCAGGGTGTCCGGGTGATCCGCGCCCTGCACCCGCACCCGGTCCGCCACCAGCTCCGCGCACAGCTCGGCGGCGGCCCGCCGCTCCCCCGCCTCGTGGCGGGCCAGGGCCAGGCCGGAGCGGGTGTTGAGGGTGTCGGGGTGCCCGGGGCCCTGGATCCGTTCGCGGTCGGCGAGCAGCGCCGTGTTCACTCCGACGGCGCGCCAGGGGTCACCGGCCTCCCGGCAGGCCCAGGCCAGCCCGGAGCGGGTGTTGAGGGTGTCGGGGTGCTCGGCGCCCTGGATCCGCTCGCGGTCGGCGAGCAGCGCCTCGTACAGCGCGACGGCCCGCGCCGGCCTGCCCGCCTCGCGGCAGGACCAGGCCAGCCACCACCGGGTGTTCAGCGTCGCCGGATGGTCCGGCCCCTGCACCCGCCCGCGATCGGCCGCCAGCTCCTCGAAGTTCCGTACCGCCGAGGCGTGTTCACCCGCCGACGAGAACAGCCACGCCTGCCACCACCGGGCGTCCAGGGTGTCCGGGTGGTCCGCGCCCTGCACCCGCACCCGGTCCGCCACCAGCTCCGCGCACAGCACGGCCGCCGTCCGCCGCTCCCCCGCCTCGCCGTGCAGCCGGGCCAGCGCGGCCCGCGCCTCCAGCGTGTCGGGGTGGTCCGGGCCCTGGACGCGCTCGCGGTCGGCGACCAGCCGCCGCCGTTCGGCGAGGGCCCGGCCGTACTGCCCGGCGGCCTGCCGGGCCTCGGCCAGCGCGTTCCGCTCCTCCAGGGTGTCGGGGTGGTCCGGGCCCTGCACCCGGGCGCGGTCGGCGGCCAGCAGGGCGTGCTCGGCGACGGCGCGGCGGTGGGAACCGGCCTCGCCGCAGGACCGGGCGAGCCGGGTGCGGGCGTCCAGGGTGTCCGGGTGGCCGGCGCCCAGCACCCGGCCGAGGTCGGCCACCACGGCCGCCAACTCGGCGACCGCAAGGGCCGCTTGCCCGGCCTCGGCGCGGGCCGCGGCCAGCCGGACCCGGGCGTCCAGGGTCTGCGCGTGATCGGCGCCCTGGGTGCGCACCCGGTCCCGCACCACCTCCTCGTAGGCGGCGAGCGCCGCCGGGTGGTCGCCGGAGACGGCGAGCGCGGCGGCCAGCCAGCAGCGGCCGGTGAGGGTGTCGGGGTGCTCGGCGCCCAGCACCCGCGCCCGGTCGGCGACCGCCTGCCGGTAGAGCTCCACGGCCCGCCGGTGCTCCCCGGCGGTCAGCCGCGCGTAGGCGAGGCTGTTGCGGCAGGCCAGGGTGGCCGGGTCGTCGGGGCCGCCCAGCCGGACGCGGTCGGCCAGCAGCCGTTCGAACTCCGCCACCGCCTCCCGGTGCCGGCCGGCCACCTGGAGCGCGTAGGCGAGCCCGCGCCGGGCGGCCAGGGTGTCCTGGTGGTCGGCGCCCAGCACCCGCGCCCGGTCCGCGGCCACCGCCAGGAACTCCTCGACGGCCCGCCGGTGTTCGCCGGCCCGGCGGCGGGCGTGGGCCAGCCAGTGCCGGTCGGCGAGCACGGCCGGGTCGTCCGGGCCGAGCGCCCGCTCGCGTTCGGCCACCAGCGCCGCGCAGTACGCCACCGCCTGCACCGGGTCGCCGACCCGGGCGTGCAGTTCGGCGAGCCGGCCCCGGGTGGCGAGCGCGCGGGGGTGCCCGGCGCCCAGCAGCCGCCTCTCGCCGTCCGCCACCGCCGCCAGCAGCGGCACCGCGAAGATCCGCTGCTCCGGTTCGGCGAGGGCGTCGGCGGCCAGCCGGTACAGCGCCACGGTCCGCTCGGTGGGCGCGGCCGACGGGCCGGTGGCGGCCAGCTCGCGGATGTGCGGCAGCAGCGCGCGCCGCAGCGGCCGGTCGGCGGCGGCCCACAGTCCGGTCACCGCGCCGGCCAGGTTCCGCTCGGCGCGCCGGCGCACCCGCCCGTCCGGGTCGGTGCCGCGCAGGACGGTCTGCAGCAGCCGGTGGACGGCCACCGTGCGCGGGCCGAGGGTGATCAGGTGGTAGTCGGCCAGCACCCGCAGCGCCGCGTCCACCTCCTCGGGGCGGCGCTCGCCGAACGGCAGCAGTGCCTCGCGCGGCAGCGCCTCGGGCGCGTACCAGGCGAGGATGCGCAGCAGCTCCACGGCGAACGGGGCGGTGTGCCGGACGGTGGCCAGGGTGGTGCGCCACAGCCGGGCGAGGGTGCCGACGGCGTCCGGCACGGGGTCGGCGGCCGTCCGCTTCTCCAGCCGCACCGCGGTGGCCGAGCGCAGCAGGTCCCGGTAGGCGCCGAAGTCGGCCCCGGTCTGCTGCAGGTACCCGCCGGCCTGTGCCAGCGCCAGCGGCAGATGGCCCAACTCCTCGGCCAGCGCCCGGGCTTCGGCGAGGTCGCCGTCGTCGGCCGGCGCCCCGGGGCGGGCCGTGGCGCAGAGCAGCCGGGCCGCCTGGGTGCCGTCCAGCACCTCGACCCGCACCGCCCGGACCGCCGGGTGGGCGCCGCTCACCCGGCGGCTGGTGACCAGGTGGCGCCCGCGCCCCGCCAGCCGTGCCAGGTAGGGCGTCAGGTCGGCCGGGTCCTCGACGTTGTCGTACACCAGCAGCCACTCGTCGTGCGCGCGCAGCCAGGCGAGCGCCCACTCCACCTGGCGGCTGGGCGGCGCGCCGAGCGCCCACGCGGGGTGCAGCCGCACGGCGAGGTCGGCGAAGCCCTCGGCGAGCTGCTCGGCGGACTCGGCGGTGATCCACCACACCAGGCGGTGGCCGGCGCGCCGCGCGTGGGCGTGGTGCAGGGCGAGGGCCGTCTTCCCGACGCCGGCGAGCCCGTGCAGCACGGTGACCGCGCGGGCCGCCGAGGCGTCCGCGATCTGTTCCAGCTCCCTGGCCCGGCCGATCAGTTCCCCGGAGACAAGGGGCGGGAGGTTGTCCGTCCCGGGCGGCGCGGCGATGTCCACGGCGGCCTGCGCGGCCTCGGCGGGCAGCACCACGGCGCGCTGCTCGGCGTGCGGGTTCCCCCCGCTCACCGCCGCGGCTCCGCCCGGTCGCCGCCCGGACACCTCGTACCCCTGCCGCACCGGCGGCAGCCCGCCCTCGGGCCGCACGCCCGTCGTCACCGCCAGCTCCACGCCTGCCCCCACGCGCCCCTCTCGCCCCCGCCCACCGTAGCGCCCCCCGCCCACCCTGTCAGGGCATCCCACCAGGACGGCGGCGCGAGTTCGGCGGCGGTCCGGCCGGTGTGCCGGATGTGATCACGACGGCGAACGGGCCGCAGCCAATCACGCCGTGCCGCCCACCCGCAACCCGGCCGCTCGAACGGACCGACGGTCCGTCATCGAGCCTGGCACGGCGAATAATCCGGCCGTTCGCGCCCCAGCGCGACGCGGACCGTCAGCCCGTGGCGGCGGCGCGGCCGGCGCGGCTCCCACCAGGACAGGGCCGTGACGGCGGCGGGCCGGGGCTCGAAGGAGGAGGGGTTGGCGGGGGCCAGGGTGAGGCGGACGCGGTCGCCGGGGCGGAACAGGGCGGAGGTGGGGAGCAGGTCGAAGGCGAGGCGCTGGGGGGTGTCCGGGGGAAGGGGGCGGCGGCCGTGGCGGCGTAGGAGCGGGGCGTGCGCAGCCGGCGCCAGTCCGGGGTGCCGGCGGTGGTGGCGCGGTCGGGGTAACCGACGGGTGCGCCGGTGAGGTTGGTGTTCCAGCGGTCGAGCGGTCCGGTGCCGGTCACCGCGGCGGGGTCGGCGCCCAGCCGGCGGCGAGCACGGCCAACAGGACGGCGAGCAGGGCGCGTTGGGGAAGGGGTGGCATCCGGGACCTCCGCGGTGGGCGCGACACGGGCTCCCGGATGGCTGCCCCGGCCCGCGGCGGTTCACGCCCGCACCGCATCCACCGGCACACGAACACACGAGCGGCGCGGCCGCTTTCCCGGAAAACGGCCGGTATCGTTCCGTTTCTTCAAAACGACTTCATACAGCCGAAACAGCACACGCTTTCTTCGCGGCCGACCGGGTGCTAGCCTCGCTTCAATCTCGCGCCGCTTGAACCGTCCTTTACCCGGGCGATTCACCGCCGGAAAAAATCCCGGACCGCCTGGCACGCCACCCCGTTTCGGTAATCCTGAAAGGGTTCAGCATGTCCGCTTCCACCAGCGCCCCCGCCACGTCCACCGGCCCCGGCCTGCTCGCGCCCCGACCGATCGTCGGGCTGCTCACCGACTTCGGCCTCGTCGACGACGCCGTCGGCATCTGCAAGGGGATGGTGCTCAGCATCGCCCCGCACGCCAACATCGTCGACATCACGCACGACGTCACGCCGTTCGACATCTACGAGGCCGGCCTGTACATCCGCGACTCGTTCCGCTACTTCCCGGCCGACGCGGTCTTCGCCTGCGTCACCTTCCCGCACACCGGCGTCCAGGACAACGCGATCGGCCTGCGCACCCCGCAGGGCCACACCTACTTCGCCCCCAACAACGGCCTGCTCACCCGGATCGTCCGGGAGGCGGGCGTCGCCGAGGTCCGCCGGATCACCGCCGAGAAGGTCCGCCGGCCCGTCATCGACCCGACGTTCTACGGCCGCGACATCGTCATCTCGGCCGCCGCGCACATCGCCGACGGAGTACCGTTCAGCGAAATAGGCGAGGAAATCGACGCCTCCGAAATCACCCTTCTGGAGGTCGCCGAGCCGGTCGTCGAGGGCGACTGGATAATCGGCGAGGTGGCGATTCTCGACAAGAACTACGGGAACGTCTGGACAAGCATCACCCGGGAATTCCTGGACGCCCGGGGAATCGCCTTCGACACCGAGCTGGAGATCGAGATCGGCGACAGCCGCATCACCACCCCGCTGCGCCGCACCTTCGGCGAGACCGGCGAGGGCGAGCCGCTGGCCTACATCGCCAGCCGCGACCAGCTCGGACTCGCCCTCAACCAGGGCGACTTCGCGGCCCGGTACGGCGTCGAGCGCGGGCACACCGTCCGCGTGAAGGCGCGCTGAGCCCACCGTGCGCGCGCAGGGGTACGCATTCGCGCTGCTGACCGCCGCCTTCTTCGGCGCCGGCGCCGTGCTGGCCAACCGGGTCACCCGCGAGATCGACCCGCTGCTGACCACCGAGATCAACCTGTCGATCGGTGCCGTGCTGCTCGCCACCCAGCTGGCGGCACGGCGCCGGCCGCTGGTCCCGCGCGGCCTGACCGGGCGGGAGTGGCTCCGGCTGGGCTTCGTCTCGGTGATCGGCACCGGCCTCTCGCTGGCCCTGGTGATCAGCGGGCTGAGCCGGACCAGCCCGGTCAACGGCGGCTTCCTCATCCAGCTCCAGGGCCCGACGGCCGTCCTGGCCTCCGTGCTGCTGCTCGGCGACCGGCTGCGCGGGTGGCAGTCGGCCGGACTCGCGGTCACCCTGGCCGGCGGGGTACTGGTGGTGCTGCGCGACCCCGGCGCGGGCTTCACCGCCGTCGGCACCGGCGACGCGCTGGTGCTGGCGGGCGCGGTGCTGGCCGGCCTGGCCTTCCTGCCCGCCAAGGCGCTGATGGCCAAGGTGCCGGCGCTGCAGCTGGGCCTGTGGCGGCTGGTCCCGGCGGCGGTCGTGCTGCTGCCGGTCCTGCTGCTCGCGCCCGGCCCGCTGCGCTGGCACCCCACGGCCGGCACCCTCGGCCTCCAACTCCTGCTCGCCGTCACCAACTTCTGCCTCGCCTACGTCACCCTGCACCTGGCGCTGGAGCGGCTGCGGCCGTGGGAGACGGCGAGCGTGCTCCAGCTGGAGCCGGCGTTCACGGTGCTCGTCGCCCTGCTGGCGCTCGGCCTGGCGCCGACGCCGCTGCAACTGCTGGGCGGGGCCCTGATGATCGGCGGCGGGCTGCTCGCCAACCGGCCCGCCCCGGCGCCGGGCACGGCATCCGGCCCCGCCGCCGCGGCCCGCGACACGCCCGCCCCGGCCGACCCCGACCACCCTTCGCTCCCGGGCGACGGCATCCCGTCGCCGCCCGTTCCCGTCAACACCACCACCCGACCCGCCTACCAGAACAGCCGAGGTACCACCCCATGAAGGCGATCCGCGTCCACGCCCCCGGCGGCCCCGAGCAGCTGCAGGTCGACGACGTGCCGGTGACCGAGCCCGCCGCCGGCGAGATCCGCATCCGCACCGAGGTCATCGGCGTCAACTACGTCGACGTCTACCACCGCCAGGGCGTCTTCCCCGTCGCCCTGCCGTTCGTCCCGGGCATGGACGCCGTCGGCACGGTCGACGCCGTCGGCCCCGGCGTCACCGAGCTGGCCGTCGGCGACCGCGTCGCCTACGGCGAACTCCCGGGCGCCTACGCCGAGTTCGTGACCGTACCGGTCCGGCTGGCGACCGCCGTGCCGGACGGCCTGGACTCCGGGACGGCCGCCGCCGCGATGCTCCAGGGGCTCACCGCGCACTACCTGGCGCACGACTCGCACCCGGTCGCCAAGGGCCAGGTGGTCGTGGTGCACGCCGCCGCCGGCGGGGTCGGGCAGTTCCTGGTCCAGTTCGCCAAGCGGGCCGGGGCGCACGTCATCGGCACCGTCTCCAGC
Source organism: Kitasatospora sp. NPDC002551 (assembly GCF_040296005.1). Taxonomy (NCBI): domain Bacteria; kingdom Bacillati; phylum Actinomycetota; class Actinomycetes; order Kitasatosporales; family Streptomycetaceae; genus Kitasatospora; species Kitasatospora sp. NPDC002551. Next base: position 52,575 of record NZ_JBEOWI010000014.1, read on the forward strand.
GACGAGAAGGCCGCGCTGGTCACCGAGTTGGGCGCCGACGCCGTCGTGCGCTACGACCGGGAGAACTTCCGCGAGGCCGTCCGCCGGTTCACCGGCGGCGCCGGCGCCGACGCGGTCTACGACTCGGTCGGCAAAGACACCTTCCTCGACAGCCTGGACTCGCTGCGCCCGCGCGGCACCCTCGTCGTCTACGGCCGGGCCAGCGGCAAGCCCGACCCGATCGACCCGTTCACGCTGGTCCAGAAGGGCTCGCTGCGGCTCACCTGGCCCAGCCTCACCGACCACGTGCTCACCCGCGAGGAGTTCACCGCCCGCACCGGAGCCGTCTTCGCCGGACTCCTCGACGGCACCCTGCGGGCCCGGATCGACCGCACCTACGACTTCGCCGACGCCCCCGCCGCGCACGCCCGGCTGGAGGGCCGGGAGAGCCTCGGCAAGATCCTGCTGCGCCACCCGTAGGACGCACCCGCCCCACCCCTCCGGTACCGACGCCCCGCCGGACTCCGCCTTCGCCGGCGGGGCGTCACCCCGATGAACGGCCCGACCGGGCCGCACCGTCCGAACGGCCCCAAGCACGGGAGGACATTCACCCCATGGCTCCCCACTCCCCCGGCCCGACCGCCCGCCACCGCCGGATCGCCGTCGTCGGCGCCGGCCCGCGCGGCCTGTCCGTCCTCGAACGCCTGCTCGCCAACGAGCGGGCCCGCCCCTCGGCCGCCGCCCTCACCGTCCACCTCGTCGACCCCTACCCGCCCGGCGCCGGCCGGGTCTGGCGCACCAACCAGTCCCGCCTGCTGCTGATGAACACCGTGGCCTCCCAGGTCACCGTCTACACCGACCCGAGCGTCACCATCGAGGGCCCGGTCGAGCAGGGCCCCAGCCTCTACGAGTGGGCCAAGTCGACCGTCCCGCAAGGCGGTCCGGGCGAGTACGACGAGCAGGTGCGGGCCGAGGCCCGCGCCCTCACACCCGACGCCTACCCGACCCGCGCCTTCTACGGCCGCTACCTGCGCGACGTCCACCGCCGGGTGCGCGCCGCCGCCCCGGCGCACTGCCGGATCGTCGAGCACCGCACCCGCGCCGTGCGGCTCACCGACGCCGACCCGCTGCCCGGCGCCGCCCAGGTGCTCGTGCTCGCCAACGGCCGCCGGATCGCCGACCTGGACGCGGTGGTACTGGCGCTCGGCCACCTGGCGACCGCCCCGACCGCCGCCGAACGCACCCTGACCAGGTCCGCCACCGCGCACGGCCTGGTCCACCTGCCGCCCGCCAACCCCGCCGACCTCGACCTCGCCGCCCTGCTGCCCGGCCGCCCGGTCCTGTTCCGGGGCCTGGGCCTCAACTTCTTCGACCACCTCGCCCTGCTCACCCGCGGCCGCGGCGGCCGGTTCGCCGAACGCGACGGCCGGCTCGTCTACCACCCCTCCGGACAGGAGCCGCTGATCCTGGCCGGCTCCCGGCGCGGCGTCCCGTACCACGCGCGCGGCGAGAACGAGAAGGGCCCGCACGGCCGCCACCGCCCCCGGCTGCTCACCGAGGCGTACGCGGCCCGGCTGCGCGAACGGGCCGCCGCCGGCGAGCCGGTGCGCTTCGCCCGCGACCTGTGGCCGCTGGTCGCCCGCGAGGTCGAGGCCGTCTACTACGCCACCCTGCTCGCGGCCGCCGGCCGCCCGGAGGACGGCGAACGGCTCGCCGAGGAGTACCTGGCCGCCGACGGCCCCGGCCGCGCCACGGGCCTGCTCGACCGCTACGGCGTGCGCGCCGAACAGCGCTGGGACTGGCAGACGCTGGCCAACCCGTACGCGGGCCGGCGCTTCCCCTCCCGGGCGGCGCACCGCGCCTGGATCATCGAGCGCCTGGAGCGCGACGTCCGCGACGCCCGGGCGGGCAACCTCAGCGGCCCGCTGAAGGCCGCCCTGGACGTGCTGCGCGACCTGCGCAACGAGATCCGGCTGGCGGTCGACCACGGCGGCATCGAGGGCTCCTCCTACCGCGACGACCTGGAGTCCTGGTACACCCCGCTGAACGCCTTCCTGTCCATCGGCCCGCCAGCCTCCCGGATCGACGAACTGCGCGCCCTGATCGAGGCCGGGGTGGTCGACCTGCTCGGCCCGGACCTCCGGATCACCCTCGACCCGCGCGGCACCCAGCCCGCCTTCACCGCCCACTCGCCCGCCGTCGACGCCCCGCCGCTGCGCGCCGGCGTCCTGGTCGAGGCCCGGCTGCCCGAGCCCGACCTGCGCCGCACCGGCGACCGCCTGCTGCGCGGCCTGCTGGACGACGGGCAGGCCGGCGTCTACCGGATCCCCGACACCGCCGGGCCCGGGTACGAGACGGGCGGGCTGGCGGTCACCGAGCGCCCGTACCACCTGCTGGACGCGCGGGGGCGGGCCCACCCGCGCCGCTTCGCCTACGGGATCCCCACCGAGGCGGTGCACTGGGTCACCGCGGCCGGCATCCGCCCGGGCGTCAACTCGGTGACCCTCGGCGACTCCGACGCGATCGCCCGCGCCGTGCTCGCCCTGCACCCGCTGCGCCCGGCGGTGGCCGTCGTCCCGGCCCAGCGCCGACCCGCCCCGCGCACCCCCGTCCGGCCCGGCCAGGCCCGCTGAACCGCCCACACCCGCACCGCCACCCCGCGAGCCCCGGCTCCCGCCGTCCCGCCCGGACGCAGGGAGCCGGGGCTCGCCGCGTGTCCGGCCGCCCTTCCGCGGACGGTGCGCTGCCGGGTCGGAGGCAGTGCGCTGTGGGGAAATCCCCCGCCCCGCCCCCTGCCTACCGTCCTGTCAGGTGGCCGGACCGGCCCCGGACCCACGCGTCCAGGCCCGCTCCCGCCCCGTCCGCCACCGCCCGCACCGGGCGGCGGCCGCACCCCAGCACAGGAGGCTTTCGAGGTGTCTGTCATGCCGGTCGGCGGGCTCGTCCCCCGCACGGAGGAGGACGCGGGCGCGAACGCCGCCGACGTCGTCGTCCGCAACGCCAGGATCCACACCGGGGACACCCGCCGCCCCCAGGCCGGCGCCCTCGCCATCCGCGGCGGCGTGATCACCGCCGTCGGGGACGACGCCGACGTCGCCCCGTTCGTCGGACCGTCCACCACCGTGGTGGACGCGCTCGGCCGGCGCGTCGTGCCCGGCCTCAACGACGCGCACCTGCACGTCATCCGGGGCGGCCTCAGCTACGTGCTCGAACTGCGCTGGGACGGCGTGCGGTCGCTGCGCCAGGCGCTGGCGATGCTGCGCGAGCAGGCCGCCCGCACGCCCGCCGGGCAGTGGGTACGGGTGGTCGGCGGCTGGTCGGCCGAGCAGTTCGCCGAGCGCCGGCTGCCGACGCCCGCCGAGCTGAACGAGGCCGCGCCGGACACCCCGGTGTTCGTCCTGCACCTCTACCAGTCGGCGATCCTCAACCGCGCCGCGCTCAAGGCCGTCGGCTACACCAGGGGCACCCCCGACCCGAAGGGCGGCCAGATCGTCCGGGGCCGCGACGGCGAGCCCAACGGCATGCTGCTGGCCGCCCCCAGCGCGCTCGTGCTCTACTCCACGCTCGCCAAGGCCCCCGCCCTGGCGCCCGAGGACCGCAAGGCCTCCACCCGGCACTTCCTGCGGGAACTGAACCGCTTCGGCCTGACCTCCGCGATCGACGCCGCCGGCGGGTTCCAGAACTTCCCGGAGAACTACGCGACGGTCACCGAACTCGCCCGCGAGGGCCTGCTCTCGCTGCGCATCGCCTACCACCTGTTCCCGCAGACCGCCGGGCAGGAACTCGACGACCTCACCCGCTGGATCGAGACGGTCCGCCCCGAGGACGGCGACGGCTGGCTGCGGCTCAACGGCGCCGGCGAGAACCTCACCTGGGCCGCCGCCGACTTCGAGAACTTCACCGAGCCGCGCCCCGAACTCGGCCCGTACGAGCCGGAGTTCGAGAAGGCCGTCCGGCTGCTCATGGAGAACGGCTGGGGCTTCCGGCTGCACGCCACCTACGACGAGACGATCCGGCGCGACCTCGCGGTGTTCGAGAAGCTCGCCGCCGAGGGCCTCTTCCCGGCCGGGAACCGCTGGCTGTTCGACCACGCGGAGACCGTCTCCGCGGAGAGCCTGGACCGGATCGCGGCGCTCGGCGGCGCGCTCTCGGTGCAGAACCGGCTCTCCTTCCAGGGCGAGGCCTTCGCCCGCCGCTACGGCGCCGGCGCCGCCGCCGAGGCCCCGCCGATCCGCGCCATGCTGGACCGGGGCCTGAACGTCGCGGCCGGCACCGACGCCACCCGGGTCTCCTCCTACAACCCGTGGGTGGCCCTGCACTGGCTGGTCTCCGGCCGCACGGTCGGCGGCCTGGCGCTGCGGCCACCGCAGAACCGGGTGGACCGCTCGACCGCGCTCGCGATGTACACCGCCGCGGGCGCCGCCCTCACCGGCGAGCAGGACGTCAAGGGCGTGCTGCGGCCGGGGTACTACGGCGACCTGGCGGTGCTGTCCGACGACTTCTTCACCGTGCCCGAGCAGGAGATCCCGCACATCGAGTCGGTGCTGACCGTCGTCGGCGGCCGGATCGTGCACGCCGCGGCCGAGTACGAGGGCATGGACGAGGAGCTCCCGCCGGTCAGCCCCGCCTGGAGCCCGGTCGCCCGCTTCGGCGGCTACCAGTCCACCGGCGCCCGCCAGGCCGAGCTGCTCGGCGAGGTCGTCGCGGAGTCCGAGCTGCACCACCGGTGGCGGGTCTCGCGCGGCCGGGCCGTCGAGCGGGAGCTTCCGTTCGACCCCTGCTTCGTCCTCTGAGGCCGGACCCGGCGGGCACCCGCACGCACCCCCGCACACACACCCGGGCCCACGTCCGGAAGCACACCCAGAAGCGCGACAGAACCAGGGACAGGAACAGGACACGATGGATACCGGACTGCTGATCATCCGCGTGGTGGTGGGCCTGCTCATCGCCGGACACGGCGTGCAGAAGGTCAGCTTCCGCCTCGGCGGCAACGGCCTCGCGGGCGGGACGGAGGAGTTCCGGCACGACGGCTTCCGCGGCGGCACGCTCACCGCGCTCGCCGCGGGCGCCGGGCAGATCGGCTCGGGCCTGTTCCTGGCCCTGGGCGCGCTCACGCCACTGGCGGCCATGGTCGCCATGGGCGTGATGACGGTGGCGGTCACCGTCAAGGTGCCGCACGGGCTCTGGGTGCAGAACGACGGGTACGAGTACCCGATGGTGCTGGTGGTGGTCGCGGGCTCGCTCGCGCTCACCGGCGCGGGCCGGTGGTCCGTCGACCACGCCGTGGGCCTGACCTCCTGGCCGCTCTGGCTCGCCGTCGCCGCCGCGGTGTTCGGCCCGGTCAGCGGCCTGCTCACCCGCGCCGTCCTGCACCACCCGGGCCCCGTCCCGGGCACGGTGACCGGTGCGCGCGCCGCCGACTGACGCCCCGCGCAGCTCGCCCGGGCGGTCTCCGGGGATCGGCTCCGCGACCGCCCGGGCCACGGCGGCCGCCCCGGCGTCACCCGGGTGCGGGCCGCCGCCGGCGTCGTGGGCGGCCCGCGGTCGTCGCGGCGGGCCGGCCGGCGTCACCAGGCGCGGCGGTGCAGGGCGACGTGCACGGTGTCGACGACCTGGATCAGCGCGGCCCGGGCGGTACCGGTCGGACAGCACGCGTCCAGCAGCAGGAAGCCGTGCACGGTGCCCTGGTAGCGCGTCGCGACCACCGGCACCCCGGCCGCCCTGAGCCGGGCCGCGTAGGCCTCGCCCTCGTCGCGCAGCACGTCCGCCTCGGCGGTGACCACCAGCGCCGGCGGCAGCCCGGCGAGCTGCTCCAGCGTGGCGTGCAGCGGCGCGGCGGTCGCCTCCCGGCGCCGCCGCTCGTCGGGAAGGTAGGCGTCCCAGTACCGGCGCATGTGGTCGCGGTGCAGGAAGTACCCGGTGGCGAAGCGGTGGTAGGACGGGGTGTCGAAGTCGGCGTCGGTCACCGGGCAGACCAGCACCTGCTGGACCAGCCGGACGTCCCCGCGCTCGCGGGCCAGCAGCGTCAGGGCCGCCACCAGGTTGGCCCCGGCGGAGTCGCCGACGGCGGCGACCCGCTCCCCCGCCAGTCCGATCTCGTGGCCGTGCGCCTGGATCCACCGGGCGACGGCGTAGCACTGCTCGACGGCCACCGGGTAGCGCGCGGCGGGCGGCCCCGCGTAGTCGACGAACACCACGGCGGCGTCGGTGCCCAGGGCCACCTCGCGGACCAGCCGGCGGTATCCGGCGCCGCCGCCGGGCGACCAGCCGAGGCCGGGCAGGAACAGCACCACGGGGCAGGGCCCGGCGGCGCCGGCCGGCCTGGTCACCTGGACGGACACCCGTCCGGTGGGACCGCAGGGCAGGGCGAACCACTCCGTCGAGGTGCCGTACGGGTCCTCCGGATCGTCCGCGTCGCCCGCACCGTCCGTGCGGCCGGCGCCGAAGCCGCCCCCGGAGTCGCCGAAGCCGTCACCGCCGGGCGGGGCACCGCCGGGCGGGTCGTCGGCGGGCAGCAGCACGGCGAGGTCCGGCGGTTCCCCCGCCGACCGGTCGGCCGCCCGGGCGGCCAGGAACTCCTGGAGCGCCCGGTCGAGCACCGGTCCTCGGTCGGGGTGGGGGATGGGGTCGGACAACTCTTCGCTCCTGGCTTCGGTCGGTGGTGCGCTGCGGCGCTGCCCCGGGGAACGGGGCACGGGCCGCGGTGGGCCGGATCGTCAGCCGGCTCCCTCCGCTCCTAACCGCTGCGCGCGCCATTCACGCGGCGGCACGCCGTAGGCGGCACGGAAGGCCCGGCTGAAGTGTGCCGGATTGACGAACCCCCAGCGCTGGGCGACCGCCGACACCGTCGGCGCCGTCCGGCCGCGCCGGGCCAGCTCGCGGGCACACGCCTCCAGGCGGCGCTGCTGGACGAGCCGGCCGACCGTCACCCCCTCCCCCTCGAACAGCCGGTGCAGGTACCGGACGGAGATGTGGTGGGCCTGGGCGATCCGCTCGGGCCCGAGGCCGGGATCGCCGAGGTGCCGCTCGATGTACTCCCGCACCCGGCGGACCAGGTGCGCGTTGGGGGTGTCCGGCTCCTCCGCCGCCCGGCCGAGGGTGAGCTGGGCGACGAGCGCGCCGAGCAGGTCGGCGACGCCGCCGGCCAGCCGGTCGCCGACCTGCGCGGGGTAGGAGTGCGCGGAGGCGGCGAGCACGTCGAGGAACGACAGCAGCACCGGCCCGCAGCCGTCCCCGGGCCCGACGGCCGTCGCCGAGGCCTGCCGCAGGTCCTGCTCGGGCACGCCGAGCAGCCGGCGCGGCAGGTGGAACAGGTGGGTGCGGAAGCGCTCGGGGTAGTCGAAGGCGTACGGGCGGGCCGTGTCGTAGAGGACGAGCCCGCCGGCCGCCACCTCGGCGCGGCGGCCGTCCTGCTCCAGCACGGCCCGGCCCGACACCTGCACGCCGACCCCGACCTGCGGTTCGCTGCGCGGGGCGCGGGCGATCAGCGCCGCCGTGCGGGAGAACCGGGCGGCGTCCGCCTCCAGCGTGGAGACCCGCACGTACCCGAGCCGGTGGGAGACGAGCAGCCCGTCGAACGGCCGCCCGGTGAGCGGGCGCAGCTCCAGCGGCACCAGGGTGCGCGACACCGCCCCGCCGAGGTACGCCGCCTTCTCGCCGTCCGGAACCGACGCGGTCGTCACCCGTACGCCCATCTGACCGCCCTTCCCTCGACTCCCTGCCCGATCAGCCTGACCGATCGGGCAAGCGGTGGGTTAGGTCATCTGACTGCCGTACCGGGCGGCGGCCGGGATCCGCGCTAGGTCAGGCCGGCGTGGCCGTGGCTCAGGGCGTGGGCGAGGGCGGCGCGGGAGGTGATGCCGAGCTTGGGGAAGATCTTGTAGAGGTGCGCGGCGACGGTGCGCGGCGAGAGCTGCAGCCGCCGGCCGATCTCCTTGTTGGTGAGGCCGGTCGCGGCCAGCCGGGCGATCCGCAGCTCCTGGCCGGTCAGCAGGGCCGGGGCGGCCGGTTCGGCGGCCCGGGCGCGCTGCGGCGGGACCACCGCCTCGCCGGCGGCCCGCAGCTCCTCCTCGCACTGCTGCGCCCAGGGCGCCGCCTCCAGCCGGCGGAAGACGTGGCGCGCCGTGCGCAGCACCTCCCGGGCCCCCGAGCGGTGGCGCCGGCGCAGCCAGGAGCCGTGGGCGAGCCGCAGCCGGGCGAGGTCGAAGACCCACCGCTCGGCGCCCGGCACCTCGTACGCCGCGCGGTAGGCGTCCTCGGCGTCGTCGTCCTCGGCCGCCGCCGCGGCGGCGGCCGCGACCAGGAAGGCGTGCCGGCCGGAGATCTCCGCGGAGCGGGCGGCCCGCGCCGCCGCGAGGTGGGCCAGTGCCTCCTCCCGGCGGCCGGTGTGCACGGCGGCCGTCACCAGGTCGAACACCAGCGCGTGGTGCCAGGGCGGTCCGCCGGAGAGCCGGCCGGGCACGACGAGCTCGCAGAAGTGCGCGTACGCCTCCTCGTGGCGCTGGTGGGCGAGCGCGGCCAGTCCGCGCAGATGGGTCAGGCGGTCCAGGACGTAGCGCATCCGGGAGCGGGTGGCGGCCGGGCGGACCGCCCGGTCGACGGCCGCCAGCCCGGCCTCGTCGCCGCGGCCGGCCAGGAAGTGGGCGTGGTACTGGCGGAACAGCAGGGCGTTGGTGTGGTAGCCGAGCTCCTCGGCGATCTCCGCCTCGCGCAGGCAGTCCCCGGCCCGGTCCCAGTCGCCGAGCAGGAAGTCCTGGTGGCACTTGGCCTTGGCCACCGAGCCCTGGCTCGCGTAGCCGTGCAGCCCGGTGAAGCGCTGCCACAGGCCGGGCTCGGGGCAGTCGAGGGCCGAGGTGGTCCAGAGCAGCAGCCAGGCCACGCCGGCCTCCTGCTCCGCGGTCATCTCCCGGCCCGCCGCCATCAGGGCGTCGGCGACGCCCGGGCCCGGTTCGGTCCAGGCCCGCAGGCAGAGCCGGCCCATCTCGGAGACGGCGTCCCGGTGCCGGTGCAGCGCCTGCCAGACCCAGGGGTCGTCGGTGTAGCTCGCGGCCAGCACCAGTTTGAAGAAGGCCTGTTCGGCCAGCCCGCCGAAGGTGTCGGCGCCCGGCGCGGTCAGGGTGTCCAGGGCGGCCGGCAGCAGGGCGGCCGAGGAGGCGAAGTCGACGTGGTGGCTCTGGTCGGCGTAGACCACCGCGTACGCGAACAGCGGCGCGACGTCCGGCGGGACGGTGCTGGTCTTCAGCTCCTCGACCAGGGCGGCGGTGTGCCGCAGCCGCCCGCCGCGGGCGGCCATCACCGCGGCCCAGGTGAGCCGGCGGACGCGGTCGCCCTCGTCGGGGCTGAGCACGGCGGCGCGTTCGAGCAGCAGCGCGCCCTCGGCGTCGCCGCCGCGCAGGGCGAGGTCGCGGCCCGCCTCCTCCAGGCGGTGCGCGAGGTCCGCGTCGGGGAGCAGGGCGGCGGCGGCCTCGTGGGCCAGGCGCCGGGGGTCGTCCGGCGCGAGGGTGCCGGCCAGGGCCCGGTGGGCCTCGCGCAGCGCGGCGTCGGAGGCCGCGGAGACCACGGCGGTGCGGGCCAGCGGGTGGCGGAACACCAGTTGCCCGGCGGCGTCCAGCCGGGCCAGGCCGTCCGCCTCGATCCGCTCCAGGGTCTCCCGGACGCCGCCGTCCGGGACGGCGCGCAGCCACACGCCGCTGCTGAGGTCCGGCCCGGTGGCCAGGGCGCCGAGCAGCAGCAGCCGGCCGACCTCCGGGGTCATCGCGTCGAGGCGTTCGGTGAACAGCCGCTCCAGCCGGCGGCCCAGCGGCAGCCGTTCGGGCAGCGGGGCGACCCCGCGCTGCTGGGCGGCTGCGAGCTGGCGGGGCAGCTCCACCAGGGCCAGCGGGTTGCCGGCCGCCTCGGCGAGCACCCGGTCACGGGCGCGCCCGGCCAGCTCGGGGTAGCGGGTGCCGAGCAGTGCGGCCGCGTCCGCCCGGGGCAGCGCCCGGACGTCGACGGCCTCGGCCGACCAGGTCTGGGCGGACGGGCCGTCCGGGCGGGTGGCGCCGACGATCACCAGTGGCAGTTCGGCGCAGCGCCGGTGCAGGAAGCCGAAGACGGTGGTGCTGGAGGAGTCGATCCAGTGCAGGTCGTCCAGGACCAGCAGGACGGGGGCGGTGCGCACCGCCTCGTCGAGCAGGGTCAGGGCCGCGGCGCCGACGGCGAAGCCGCTAGGGGTGCCGGAGCGGGCGCCGAACGCGCTCTCCAGGGCGTCGCGCTGGTGGGCGGAGAGCGCGCCGGAGCGCTGCAGCAGCGACCAGAACGCCTGGTGCAGGGCGCCGAACGCGAGGTCGGTCTCGGCCTCCGCGCCGACGGCGCGCAGCACGGTGAACCCGCGCTCGCGGGCGGCGCGCTCGGTCCAGGCCAGCAGGGTGCTCTTGCCGACGCCCGCGTCTCCGCGCAGCAGGACCGTGGCGCCGCCGGTGCCGTCCCCGGCCCGGGCCAGGGCGGCGGCCAGCAGTCCGGTCTCCCGCTGCCGCCCGATCAGGGCCGGGTCCTGCCTGTCGTGCGCCACGCTTCTTTCCTCTGGGGTCGGCCGGCCCGCCTGTGGGGCACCCCAGGTTATCGCCTGCGGGGCCCCGCTCCTCCCGAGGGAGGAGCGGGGCCCCGGGGTCGCACGGGTGTCAGGCCATCAGGGCCAGCACCTCGCGGTCCGGATCCGCCGCGTCGTACACGGTCTCGGCGGCCGTCCCGTCCAGCGGGAGCGAGCAGACGAGCCCGGCCCTGGGCGGTTCCCCGCCGGAGGGGCCGACCGCGAGGAGCATCCGGTCCCCCGTCACCGCCATGTCGGTGACGACCGCACCGGCGGCGCCGGGCAGCAGCCCGCGCAGCACGGGCCGCAGGTCCGCGGACGTCCAGCGGTGGCTCTTCCGGGTGTAGCGCAGCAGCAGCCCGGCGGCCGAGACGGCGGTGACACCGTCCGCCGTGACCGAGGGGCGCCCCGCCACGCTGTCGTGGGAGAGGCGGTGGAAGGACCACGACCGTGCGGCCGCGTCCGCCCCGTAGAGCAGGGTGTGCTCCCACCACTCGCCGAACTCGGTGAGCGCGCACCAGAGGTCCCCGGTGCCGGCCGCCGTCGCGAACGCACCCGTCCGGGCGTCGACCATGGCCCCGCCGAACCGCAGGCCCAGGCCGACCGACGGCCGGCCCCACCCGGTGAGGTCCAGCTCGCGCCACCCGTCCCCGGCGGGAGCCGGGGTGAGCAGCACGGGGCGCCGCCGCGGCTCGCCGGAGCGGTCCGGGGGCTCCAGCCTGCCGCCGGTCAGCACCAGCGGCTCCCGGGGCGTGCCGGTGGCTCCCAGGACGAGGTAGTGCTCCGGGACCGGCACCTCCTCCCAGGCCGTCGCCCCCCAGGGCAGCCGGTGCACGCTGCGCACCGTCCCCAGGGGCGTCGGCCGGTGCTCCGCACCGATCAGCACGGTCGTCCCGTCCCGCAGCACGTGGTACTGGCCCGGCTGCGGATCGGTGGCCGGCGAGGCCGGGAGGGTGCTGAACTCCCCGCCCGCACCGTCCGCGACGTGCACCGGAGCGCCGCCGTCGACGGAGGCCGCGACGACCGAGACTCCGCGGTCGTGGCGGACGATCCGCACCGGATACGGCCGCAGCTCGCGGGCCTGGCAGCCCGGCAGCCGGGACTGCCGGTGCAGCCCGCCCGCCCGCAGTTCGGCGACGACCAGGTCGTCGCCCTCCCGCAGCGCCACCGCCGGGGCCGCGCCCCGCATCGGCTCCGTCACTTGAACAGTCCTCCCACCCAGCCGCCGATCTTCCGGCCGACGTAACTGCCGGCCGCCGCGCCGATGACGCCGCCCGCGACGGCCCCGATGGCTGTCCCGGGACCGGGGAAGAGGCTACCGACGGCCGCGCCGATCACGGCACCGCCCTTGGCGCCGGCGAGGGCACCGCCGATGCCGCCCGCCTCCCGGGCCGCGGTGCGGACCTTCTCGCCCTCGGGTGCGGTCGCGACCTCGTAGACCCCGATGCCGATGTCGACCCCCAGCATGACCCGGCCGCCGATCTTGGACACCTTGGCCAGCTGGTTCGCGCGGGGGTTGGTCTTCGCCGCGCTCTCGATGATCTCGGCGTCCGACTTGCGCTGCCGCAGCGCGTCGTAGGTGGGGAAGTCCCGCTCCCCCCGCTTGCGCGGCAGGTACCAGTCCTCGAACGGGGTCCGGTAGTGGCTGCGCAGCGCGTTGCGCTCGTCGACGGCCCACTGGGCGGCCGCCCTGTCGCCGTAGACCTTCCGCATCTCCTGCGCGGTGTCCCTGGCGATCCGGTCGGAGGCCCGGTACTGGTTGCGGCGGCGGTTGGCGTTCTCGGTGTAGAGGAAGGTGTAGGCGCTCACCGCGTCGGTGGCGACCCGTCCGGCCTCCACCCCCCAGGTCGGCGAGGGCGTCGAGGGCGCCGACGAGGTGCCCTCGTGGTAGACGCCGTTGCTGCCGACCCAGGCCTCGCCCGGCGCGCAGCTGTCCGCGCACATCTTCCGACCCGACGGGTCGCTGAAGGTGACGGGGTTGTTGTTGCCGTACGCGTAGGCGTGCAGCTGCTGGGTGTCCTCGGTGGTCAGCAGCGGGTCGACGCTGATGAACCGGCCGGTGACCGGGTCGTACTCGCGCGCGCCGATGTGGGTCAGGCCGGTGTCGGCGTCCTGGGTGCCGCCGACGAAGGTGCGCTGGCCGGACCAGGTGGTGGCCTGCGGGCCGCGCGGCCCGCCGAACAGGGTGGTCTTGCGCCGGGTCACCGCCTGGGTCTGGGCGTCCACCTGGACGGTCGCCGTCCCCTGGCGGTCCGCCAGCAGGAAGGTCAGCGCGCCCCCGGTCCGCACGGCGACCGTCCTGGTGCCGACGGAGTAGTAGCGCGTGCCCACCACCGGGCCGCTCTTCGGGAGCAGCAGTTCGTTGCCACCCGGGAGGTAGAGCGTGGTGCCGGTGGAGTCGCGGCGGATGAACCGCGTGCCCTCGGCGTCGTACAGGTAGCTGCTGACGGCCGCGCCCTGGGTGACCTTGGCCAGGTGGCCCTCGGCGTCCCATTCGAGGGTCTGCGACCCGCTCGCGGTCTGCCGGGAGGTGGTGTTGCCGGCCGCGTCGTAGCCGTACTGGTCGACCCGGGTGCCGCCCGGCCCGGCCTCGGAGACCGAGGTCAGCGCGTGCGGGCGGCCCGCGCCCGGGGCCGGGATGGCGTAGGTGCGGCTGACGTCGCCGGCGCCGCCGGTGGCGCTGTCGTGCCGCACCTCGGTCGTGCGGTTGCCCAGCGCGTCGTAGGTGTACGACGTCCAGTAGGCGTCCGGGCCCGCCACGTTGCCCTGCGGGCCGGCCGCGCAGGTGCCCCCGGCCGTCCACGCCTCGGTGATCCGGCGCAGCCCGTCCAGCGTGAAGCACTGGCGGTCGGTGACCCGCGCCGCGTCCTGGCCGCTGCTGGTGGTGATCCCGGTGACGTTGCCGGCCGGGTCGTAGCTGTAGCCGGTGTCGTCGATGCGCTGCGGGGCGGTCTCCCGGTCGGTGACCGCCCGGGTCAGCGCCCCGGTGTGCTCGTCGTACTCGTACGACGCCCAGAGCTGCTTGCCGAACGCGCCGAACTCCTCGCGGGTGGTGCGCCCGTAGTGGTCGTACACGGCGGAGGCGAGGATCGCGTCACTGCCCGCGTAGACGGTCGCGGCCAGGCCCGTGGTCGGCGTGTAGGCGTTGGTGACCCGCTCCTGGGGCAGTCCGCCGGCGGCGGGCTGCTGGCTCCACATCGGCTGGCCGGTGTTGGCGTTGTAGGAGGTGGTCCACTTGTAGGTGCCGGCCAGGGCACCCTCGGCGGCGGGGATGGTGACCTGGTTGGCGGTCGGCTTGTACAGGCTGTTGTAGGCCGTCACCTCCACCACGTAGTCCGAGCCGTCGGCGTGCCGGACGGTCTTCGACAGCTGGCCCTTGGCCACCGTGTCGTAGACCCACTCGGAGAGGACGGTCGAGCCCTGCTTGAGCGCGGTGCGCCGGCCGATCGCGTCGTAGTCGGTGTGCAGGGTGACGTTGCGCGCGTCGGTGGTCTCCACCGGCCGGTCGCCCGCGTCGAAGACGGTGGTGTTCCGCCCCTTGTCGGGGTCGTCGGTCTGCACCACGCGCCCGCGCACGTCGTAGCCGGTGGTCCACTTGTTGCCGGCCGGGTCGCTGATCTCGGTCAGCCGTCCGCGCTTGTCGTAGGCGTACCTCATCGACTGCGAGGTGGTGCGGGCCGCGTCGGTGTACTCCTTGACCTCGGTCTTGCGGCCCCGGCCGTCGGTGTAGGTGGTGGTGGCCACGGCGCCCTGCGGCGGGACGACCGTGGTGGCGTCGCCCAGGTAGGTGGTCGTGGTCCGCTTGGTCTCGTCGCCGAACCGCTTGCTGATGACGGCGGTCGCGCGCGCCGCGCCGTCGTACAGGGTGTCGGTGGAGGCGGGGTACTTCAGCTCCTGGCCGAGGACCAGGACGCCCTCGGCGGCGCCGTCGGCGTAGAACTTGCCGGAGTCCCGCCAGGCCAGGCCGCGGGTGTCGTAGAAGGTCTCCTGGACCAGCCGGCCCGTCCCGCCGGGCGAGGGCTCCTGGGTCTGCCGCGTGCGCAGCAGGCCGTCCATCAGCACGTACCGGGTGAGGTACGTGGAGTCGTGCTGGAGGGTGGCGGTGCTGATGACGTTCACACCGTCGTTGCGGACCTGGTAGTCGTAGGAGTAGTTGGGCGAGTCGGGATAGGTGGTCGCCGAGCGGGTCGGCAGCCAGACCTTGGTGACCCGGCCCAGCGCGTCGAACGCGGTGGTGGTGACCTTGTTGTTGGCGTCGGTGATCGCCAGTTCCTGGCCCCGGCGGTCCAGCGTGGTGGTCTTGGTGTGGCCGAGCGGGTTGGTGACGACGGCCTGGGTGGGCACCTCGCCCGCCGCCGGGGTGTAGGCGGTGGTGGTCTCCTTGCCGTAGGCGTCGAAGGCCGAGACGGCCCGGCCGTAGCCGTCGTAGCCGGTGCGGGAGACGGTGTCGTAGCCGGTGCCGGCCCCGTTGATCGTCCGGGTCTCGGTGGCCAGGCCCTTGGTGGGCGCGGCGTCCAGGGCGGTCGCGCCGTCGTAGAAGGTCTGCTGGTCGGAGATCACGTCGGCCGGGCGGCTGACGGCGGCGCCGCAGGCCGCGGCGACGGTCTCCACCCGGGCGACCCGGTCGAGCATCCAGGCCCCGGTGTTGCGGGCGTACGTCGTGGTCGTGCAGGTGTCGTCGTTGCCGTTCGCCTCGTCACCGAGGTCGGAGACGGAGCCGACCAGGCCGTACTGGTCGAAGGTCCGGGACAGCGAGGTGACGCGCTCGCCGCCGGTGACCGCGGTGCGGGTGCGCTCCTTCTCCACGCCGGTGAGGTACGCCTCCAGGGCGGGCAGGCCGCTCCTGGAGCGGGTCGCCGTCGCCGCGGCCGAGCGCCAGGGCGTGTAGGAGGTGGCGGCGACCAGCGCGCCGCCGTCGCCGTTGTAGGTGACCTTCTCGCGGACCTGGCCGGCGAACTGCGGGCGGTCGGTGACCACGGCGCCGGTGGAGTCGGCGACCTGGGCGCCGTCGATGCCCCGGAAGTAGCGGGCCTCGGTGAGGGTCCGGGCGTCGTAGCCGGCGCCCTGCCGGGTCTGCACCCGGCCGTAGCCGCGGAACACGGAGTGAACGCGGTCCTCGGCCTTGGTGAACTCGTCCTCGTTCTTCGCCCAGGCGGCGCCGTCGAGGTAGGCGTACTCGGTGACCTTGTCGGGGCTCTCGACGATGTTGTCGCTCTCGACGACCTTGGTCACCACGTACGTGTTGAACCAGTCGAGCTTGGCGGTGGTGCCCTCGTAGGCCCACTTCACCGGGAAGCAGCGGGTGGTGTTGCTGCCGTCCGAGGGCGGGAGGGTGGTGGGGGTGCAGTCCTGCGCGGAGTAGTACGCCCCGATGGTGCCGCCGGTCTCGGTGGTGATCTCGGACAGCCGCAGCCGGACGAACGGCGCGAGGCCGTCACCGGTCCTGTCGACGCGGTTGGCCAGCTGCTCGCCCGCGAAGGTGACCGGCGGGAGCGGGACCGAGCCGTTGCTCTTGCCGGTGCGGGTGATCGAGGCAAGCCACATCGGCGTGGAGATGCCGTCGCCCGAGGGCGGGAAGCTCTGCGTCAGGTTCCAGGCGTCGATGTCCTGGTGGGCACCGCCGGTGAGCACCTTGGTGGTGATGGCGGTCAGCCGCTTGCGGGACCAGAAGGTCGGCGAGGCGTTGGTCTTGCAGTCCGCGCCGTCCTTGCAGTACTGGTCGAACGGGACGTCCGGCCAGTTCTTGGCGTTGGTGTCGTCGAAGGTGCCGCAGGAGGCCAGGCACCGCTCGTCGACGTCGAACTTGACGACGCCGGTCGGCTTCGCGCTGTACACGGTGTCCGAGCGCAGGCCGTACTCGACGCGGTCGAGCCAGCCGCCGCGCACGTACGGCGTCGTGGTGCCCTTGCCGGTGGTGGTGCTCCAGTTGCGGGCGTAGTTGTTGGACTCGGTGTTCCAGTAGTACGCCATCGCGTTGCCGCGCGGGTCGACCACGTAGTCCAGCTGCCAGCGCCAGGCCTGCTGGCACCAGGCACTGGCGAACGAGGAGTTGTAGCACGGCTCGCCGGACTGGTTGCCGAACACCGGCACCGTCCACGCCGACTTCGTCTCGGCCGAGCCGGACTGGTGGCCGGGCAGGCGGTTCAGGCCGAAGAAGTACTGGGTGCCGTCGAGCGTGGTGATCTTCCAGTACTCACCGTCGTTGTCACCGTTGGTCGCGCCGCTGAGCTTCTCGACCTTCTCGCCCGAGTCGCTCGCCGGGTGCCAGCCCTTGCCGGCCTCGTGGACCAGCTCGGTGTGCTTGTCGCCGAGCGACAGCACCGCGTTGTCGGTGTACCAGCACAGGTCGCCGACCTTGGCGGTGTTGGTCCCGCCGGACTGGTCGTCGTTGCACCCCTTGTAGCGCCGCTCGATGAAGCCGGGTTCGTAGGACCAGCCGTCACCCAGCCAGCCCGGCTGGTTGTTGGAGGCCGAGGTGCGTCCGTCCACCGAGGACGAGGAGTACCCGAGCGTCACCGTGGGCTGGAGCCCGCCCGGCACCGAGGGCACGCTGATCGGGTAGGACCAGTCGAAGCTGCCGGTGGAGCCGCCGGCCGTCCAGGCGCCGGACGGCTGGAGCGAGGTCGCCTTGTAGTCACCGGACGGCCCGGAGGCCGCGGCGGTGGCCGCGAGCACCATCGGCGCGCCGGCGTCGGCGGCGGCCACGGCGGCGAGCGGGGCGCTCTTCGCCGCCACGGCCGGGCGGGCCGGTGCGTCCACGGAGGCCGAAACGGTGCCCTTCGCGGGCTCGTTGACGGACGCCAGCGGCTGCGGCGTCCGGCACTCGGCGTTCTCCGGTGTGGTCAGCGCACAATCGGGCAGCCGCACCAGGGTGAGGCGTGACGCCCAGTCACCGCCGTACGCCTTGGTGAAGGCGGAGTAATCGAGGGAGACGTCGACCTTCTCCGCGCCGCCCGAACCGGGGCCGGCCACCGAGAACAGAACACCGTCGATCCCCGCCGCCCGGGCCTTCTCCCGGTCGGCGACTGTGACGCCCAGCTTTCCGGCGGGCACGTCGTCGGACTGCTTCCGCAGTGAATTCGCTTTCAGGCCCGGCGATTTGTCGGCCGCTCCGCGCGCCCGCGCGGAAATGCGGCCGGCGTCCGGCCACACGACGGCGGGCGCCGGTCCCTCGGCGGCCGCGGCCTGGTTCGGCCGCTTCCCGTCGCCGAACCGGACCGGCGCGACCGGCACCGGCCTGACGTCCTGCAGAGCCGGCAGGTCGGGCCGTGAGCTGCGCGAACCCGCAGCCACGGCCGCCCCCGGCAGCACACCTATGAACGCCGTGGCGGCGACAGCGGTCGCCAACCAGCGGACAGCGGAATGTCTCACTCCGGTCCCCTCCAAAGATTCTGAATGAGCCGGCGAAGGCTAGCAAGGGGCACCGGCGAATTTCCCCGCGTCTTCACCGCGAACGAAAGGGTGAGATGTCCGATTGTGCGGCCATT
Organism: Kitasatospora sp. NPDC002551; assembly: GCF_040296005.1. Classification (NCBI taxonomy): domain Bacteria; kingdom Bacillati; phylum Actinomycetota; class Actinomycetes; order Kitasatosporales; family Streptomycetaceae; genus Kitasatospora; species Kitasatospora sp. NPDC002551. The sequence goes on from NZ_JBEOWI010000014.1 coordinate 70,608, forward strand.
GATCAAGATCGCGGAGATTGCGACTGATGGAAAGTCAACGTTTGGCAAAAAGCCATTTCATGACTCACAGTCACCGCTGCGCGGGGGGCGGAATTGCCCGGCCCGGTGGGGGTTGACCAGGCGTATAGAGTCCTATCGCTTCGCGCAAGGAACCCATCCCGAAGGAATCAGCGTGACCATCAATTCCCAGACCGGCCGCAGAGGCTTGCGGCCGACCGGGGCGATAGCCCTGGCACTGGCGGGAGGGCTCGCGGCCGGCCTCGCCGTCGTGCCGCCCTCCGTCGCCCAGGCGCTGCCGGCCGCCCAGGACGCCCCGGCCGCCCCGGCCGTCGCCGGCACCACGCCCACCGACGACGGCTCGGTCAGCCCCGAGGAGAAGGCCCTCCAGGAGGCCAGGACCGCCGGCGCTCCCGTCGAACTCGTCGTCGCCCGCACCGAGCTGTCGGACACCTGGGCCAACCCCGACGGCACCTTCTCGGTGCGCCACTACGGGACCCCGGTGCGCGTGCTGCGCGGCGGTGCCTGGGTGCCCACCGACCCAACGCTGCAGTTCGCCGCCGACGGGTCGGTCAAGCCGAAGGCCGCCTCGGTCACCGTCGCCTTCTCCGGCGGCGGCACCGGTCCGCTGCTGACGGGTGTCAAGGACGGGCGCACGCTCTCGCTGTCCTGGCCCAAGCCGCTGCCCGCGCCCACGCTGGCCGGCAATGTCGCCACCTACGCCGAGGTGCTGCCCGGGGTCGACGTCCAGCTGAAGGCCGAGGTCGAGGGCTTCTCGCAGCTGGTGGTCGTCAAGACCGCCCAGGCGGCGGCCAACCCCGAGCTGGCGACGCTCAAGTACACGATGTCCACGGTCGGTGTGACGGTCGCCACCGACGCCAACACCGGCGCCGTCCAGGCCACCGACCCGGCCGGGCGCCCGGTGTTCACCAGCCCGCCGCCGATGATGTGGGACTCCACCACGGTCAGCAGCGCGCCCGCCACCGCCCCGGCCGCGAAGTCGGCGGCCGCCCCCGCGGCCGGTGTCACGGCGCTGACCGGCGGAGCCACCGACCCCGCGAGCGGGTTCGAGCAGCCGGCCGGCGCCAAGGACGCCGTGATGCCGACCTCGGTCAGCGGCAACACCCTGCAGATCACCCCGGACCAGGCGCTGCTGACGGCCGCCGACACCAAGTACCCGGTGTACATCGACCCGTCCTGGGCCTGGGGCGGGCGGCAGAACTGGACCCGGGTCTACAAGAAGTACCCGAAGTCGAGCTTCTGGAACGCCAACGAGGTGGCCCGGGTCGGCTACGAGAGCGAGACCAACGGCCTCTCCCGGTCCTTCTTCCAGCTGGACACCAGCAACATCAAGGGCCGGAAGGTGATCGCCTCCACCTTCCGGATCAACAACACCTGGTCCTGGTCCTGCCAGGCCCGTCCGGTCCAGCTCTGGCACACCGGCGGCATCGACAAGAACACCACCTGGACCAACCAGCCCGGGAAGATCGACTGGCTGGGCACCGTCAACCAGTCCAAGGGCTGGAGTTCGAGCAGTTGCCCCGGCGGCAACCTCGAATGGGACGTCACCTGGAAGATGCAGCGGGTCGCCGCGGCCGGGGACCCCAACATCACCCTCGGCCTGTACGCCGAGAACGAGGGCGACACCTTCGGCTGGAAGAAGTTCGACTCCAAGTCGGCCTACCTGGAGACGATCTACAACGACCCGCCGCTGCCCCCCTCCGGCCTGGGCACCAACCCGCGCACCGACTGCGCCACCGGCGGCCTGATCGGCAACACCACGGTCAGCCTGTACGCACTCGTCGACGACCCCAACGCGGGCAACCTCTCGGCGCAGTTCCAGATCTTCCGCGGCGGCTCGCTGGTCGCCGACAAGTGGATCCCGGCGCTCAAGGGCCGGGTCTCCACCCTGGTCGTGCCGGACGCCGAACTGCCCACCGGTGACTACACCTGGCAGGTCCGCGCGTACGACCAGAGCGAGTACTCCGGCTGGAGCACCACCTGCCGCTTCACCGTCGACCGGACCCGTCCGGCGAAGGCGCCCCACATCGACTCCTCGGTCTTCCCCAACGGTGACAACGGCTGGCCGGCCGGCACCGGCAAGGCCCGCAACCCCGGCGCCTTCACCCTCTCCTCCAACGGCGTCGGCGACGTCGTCCGGTACAGCTACTTCACCGACTGGGACCAGTCGGTGAAGTCCGTGGACGCCCCCTCCCCCGGCGGCACCGCCACGATCACCCTCAAGCCCTCCGGCGTGGGCCCGCACTTCGTGCACGCCTTCAGCCAGGACGCCGCCGGCAACCGGTCGGACACCGCGACGTACCTGTTCTACGCCGGCCGCTCGCAGACCCGCGACGAGGCCTACGACCTCAACGGCGACGGCCACAAGGACATCTGGAGCGTCGACTCCAACGGCACCCTGCTGACCTACGCGGGCCAGGGCAACGGCCAGTTCTCCTCCGCCACCAACGGCGGCCTGAACTTCACCGACCCGCGGATCAGCTACTCCGGCGACTGGGGCGAGGACGGCTACAACGACCTCGTCACCCTGGAGTACGACAACGTCGACAAGCGCCGCAAGCTGTGGAGCTACCCGAACAACGGCCTCGGCACCGCGAGCGTCAACTTCGGCAAGCGCAAGCAGGAGCTCAAGCTGTTCTGCCCGGTCGCCGACGCGGAGGGCACCTGCCCGTCCGGCAACGACCACTGGCAGAACGCCAACTCCCAGATCCTCTCCCCCGGCGACATCAACGGTGACGGGCGCCCCGACCTGCTGGTGCGCGAGGGCTCGTACCTGTGGGCCTACTACGGCGCGCGCAACGACTACCTGGACAACACCGACCCGGTCCTGGTCGGCGGCAACGACTGGGACAAGTACACCGTGATCGCCCCCGGCGACCTCAACGGCGACGGCGTCCCCGACCTGTGGCTGCGCGACGAGGCCAACGGCGACATCCTGCGCTCCTACGGCAGCAAGGACGCCAACGGCGTCGTCGACCTGGCGACCTGGGGCACCAAGGACCGCACCAAGGTGGGCGTCGGCGTCACCAAGGAGCTCTGGCCGACGGTCGGCTCGGTCGGCGACATCAGCGGCGACGGCGTCACCGACCTGTGGGCGCGCAAGGCCGACAACACCCTCTTCGCCTGGTACGGCCAGGCCTGGGGCGGCAGCGTCAACTCCTTCTCCGGCGGCTGGACCGTCGACGGCGTCGTCGGCGCCCGCCTCCCCGCCGGCACCAACCTGGGCTCCGGCCAGGAGTTCGCCACCGGCACCGCCAAGCTGGCGATGCAGGCCGACGGCAACCTGGTGCTCACCAAGGCCGGCAAGGTCTTCTGGGCCTCCAACACCGGCGGCAACCCCAACGCCTTCGCCCGGATGCAGGCCGACGGCAACCTCGTGGTCTACAGCGCCGACGGCTCCAAGGCGCTCTGGAGCTCCCGCACCAACGGCAAGCCCAACTCCTACGCGATGGTCCTCGAACACGGCGTCCTGGTGATCTACAACGCCATCGGCCAGGGCCAGTGGACCAGCGGCACCCAGGGCCGGCCCGACTTCAACGCGGACGGCAAGACCGACATCCTCACCCGCGACGCCAACGGCGACGTCTGGGTCTACCCCGGCACCGGCGGCACCGGCACCTCCACCTTCGGCGGCCGCTACTTCGCCGGCAACGGCTGGTGGCGGGACTACTGGACCAGCGCCTACAGCACCGACCTCAACAACGACGGCCACACCGACATCGTCGGCATCACCCGCGAGGGCGACATGTGGCTGTACTCCGGCACCGGCGGCACCGGCACGAACACGGTCGGCGCCCGCAGCCTGATCGGCAACGGCTGGAGCTACACCACGCTGGCCTTCGGCGACGTCACCGCCGACGGCAAGACCGACGTCGTGGCCCGGGACGCCAACGGCGACCTCTGGGTCTACCCCGGCACCGGCGGCACCGGCACCTCCACCCTGGGCGGCCGGGTCTTCATCGGCAACGGCTGGTGGCCGTCCGGCTGGATCACCATCCGGGTCGCGGACGTCAACGGCGACTTCAAGCCCGACATCGTCGGGCGCACCGACGGCGGTGACCTCTACATCTTCCCGAACACCAGCGACGCCACGGGCACCAGCTTCGGCGGGCGCTACTTCTGGGGCAACGGATTCTGGCCCGGACAGTGGGACCCGTTCGTCAGCGACTTCAACAACGACGGCGCGGCGGAAGCGGTCGGCATCACCAACAGCGGTGAGCTGTACGACTTCCTGCCGTCCGGCCGCACCCTGGTGGGCATCGGCTGGACCTCGTTCTTCGACGTCATCCTGTAACCGCCCCCGTGCCGGACGACCACCGGCCCGACCGAACCCGCAACGGCGAACGCCGTTGCGGGTTCGGCGTTTTCGCGGAGCTCCCGCCCGCCTTCGGGACCCTTGTTCCCCCGACCGGGACCAACGGCCCGCAGCGCGACCGCCCCGGGCACGGCAGGCTGGACACCAGAAGGACAGCACGGCACCGAGAAAGACCCCAACTCGGCGACACCGCAGGGTGGTTGACCGAACGATCAGCACCGCCGCACCGCCGCACAGCCGCACGGCCCGGTCCGACGCCCGTCGGTCCGCCCCGGTCCCGCCCGCGGACCCACCCCCACCGAGGAGCCCCGCCATGGCCGTTCAGCACGCCGCCGCCCACCGCAGCTTCGGCATCTCCCCGCGCCGCACCGCCGCCGCCACCGACGCCGCCCCGCACGCCCTCACCACCGCCGGCGCCGCCCTCGCCACCGCCCGGATCGCCCTCGGGGCCGTGTTCCTCTGGGCCTTCGCCGACAAGACCTTCGGGCTCGGCTACTCCACCGCCGACGGCAAGGCGTGGATCGACGGCGCGTCGCCGACCAAGGGCTTCCTCAGCCACGTCGCCGCCGGGCCGCTGCGCGAGACCTTCCACGCGATGGCCGGACAGGCCTGGGCGGACTGGATGTTCATGCTCGGCCTGCTCGGCCTCGGGCTCGCCCTCGTGGGCGGTGTCGCCCTGCGGATCGCCGCCGCCGGCGGCACCCTCCTGCTCGCCCTGATGTGGGCCGCCGAGTGGCCGCCCGCCCGCCACCTCGCCGACGGCGCCGCGAGCGGATCGACCAATCCCCTGCTCGACTACCACGTCGTCTACGCCCTGCTGTTCATCGCCCTCGCCACCACCGGCGCCGGCCGCACCTGGGGCCTCGCCCGCCGCTGGGCCGCCCTCCCGGTCGTCCGCGACCACGCCTGGCTCCGCTGACCCCGCTCCCCCCACCTCCCCGACAGCCGGGGCCGATCGCGATCTCCCCCCGCGACCGGCCCCGGCCCGTTGCTGCCGGGAAACCGAAACCATGCCCCAGAAGCGCCCGCGCGGGATCATCTGATCGACCGTCGGACGCCGGCCGGACAACGCGGGCGACACGGGCGACGCCCGGCCGGTACCTCGGGAACGCATCCGGAGTGGCCGATTCACCTGCGAACGTGAGGCGGCCGGGCTAGAGTCGCGCCCGTAACGACCGCCGCCCCGACCGCCGGCGGGAGCACAGGGCGCACCCCGCACCACCCGTACGCACCAGCGGCCCGCCCACCACGATCGTCCCCGGGCCGGGCCGACATGCCGCCGAGCAGACAGGGAACCCGTGCCATGACCATCCGACCGGGCCGCCGGACGGCCACCGCCGTCGTCGCCGCCCTCGGTACCGGAGCGCTGCTGGGGGCCGCCCCTGCCGCACCCGCCGCCACCGCCTCCAGCACTGCCGCCACCGCCGCCCCCACCATGACCGTGCTGCCGACCGGCGTGCCCGGGAAGTCCTACAGCGACCCCACCGGCGTCAACCGCGACGGCGTCGTCGTCGGCTACGCCTACGCCTCGGGGCAGGGCGCCGAGGCCAGCGCCGTCCGCTGGGCCGCCGACGGCACCCCCGCCACCCTCCCGCCGCTGCCCGGCACGGACCACGCGCAGGCCCTGGGGGTGAACGACGCCAACCTCGCCATCGGCATCTCCTGGCCCGCGGCCGCCAGTTCCTGGCAGTCGACCGCCGTCCGCTGGGCCGCCGACGGCACGCCCACCGCGCTGCCCCCGCTGCCCGGCGACCTGTACAGCAGGGCCGTCGCGATCGCCGGCAACGGCGTCGTGGTCGGGACCTCCTACGCCTCCTCCGTCGACACCCGCGCGGTGGCCTGGCGCCCGGACGGCACCACCGTCACCCTCGCCCCGCTGCCGGGCGACACCACCAGCGAGGTCATCGGCGTCAACAGCGCCGGTGTCGCCATCGGCCGCTCCCGCACCGGCATCGGCGCGTTCCACGGCATCGTCTGGCGCCCCGACGGCACCCCGGTCCGGTTCCAGACCGGCCCGACCGCCGGGAGCGGCGACTGGCCGGTCGCCATCAACGACGCGGGCACGGTGGCCGGCGTCGCCGACCGTCCGCAGGGGACCGGCAGCAGCCGGCACGGGCTGGTCCGCTCGCCCGGCGGGCAGCTGCGCGACCTGGGCGCGTACACCCAGCCGACCGCGATCAACGCCTCCGGCACCGTCGTCGGCAGCTACCAGCCCGACCCGGCCGCCCTGGCCTCGCACGCCGCCCGCTGGAGCCCGAACGGCACGCGCACCCCGCTCCCCCGGCAGCCGCAGACGGGCGGCAACTCGACGGCCGTCGGCATCAACGACGCCGGGACGGCGATCGGTTACGCGTGGGACGGCATCCCCGCCCGGCAGTACCAGTCGGGCCGGATCTGGGCCGCCGACACCACCCTCACCGACCTCGACCCGGCCAACACCGCCGGCAACACCACCCTGTTCGTCAACAACGCCGGACTGGTCGTCGGCCTCGCGCTGCTCCGCTCACCGGGCAGCCTCTACCCCGCCCACGTGACGGCGGTCTGGCGCCCCTGAGGTCGGCCGCCCCGAGGCCGGCCGCGTCTCACGCGCTCATGCCGTAGCCGAGCTCCTCGGCGGCGACGTGCCAGAACCCGTTCTCGTCGGCGACCGCGGCGGCGTCGAGTTCGCCGAAGCGCTCCAGCAGCCGGTCGGTGAGCACGTCGGCCGCCTCCTCCGCCGCCTCCGAGGCGGCGTCGTCGTCCAGGTCGTCGCCGGGGCCGTCGTACGCGGCGGCCTCGGCGGCGGCCGCCGCGTAGGCGCGGGTGAACGCGACGAAGGCCGCGACACCGCTGTTCAGCAGGCCGTGCCCGCCGCCGTCCGCCAGGTACCACAGCGAACCGTCGTCGCGCCGCACCCCGAGCGCGGTCAGCCCCGGGTCGACCGCGACCAGCGCGTAGCGCACGCCGTCGACCGCGCGGTCCTCGAACGGGGCGTCCTGCCACGTGCCGGGGTACGGGCACCCGGCGCGTCCGGCCAGCAGGGAGGCGAGTTCGGCATCGTCCATGGCGGCAACCTACTCCGCACCACCGACAGCGGCCTGCCCGGCCGCCTCCACCAGGAGCAGCGTGCCCGTGCTGCCCGGCCGGACGGCGTGCCGGGCGCCCGCCGCGACCCGGTAGAGCCCGCCCGGGCCGACCGTCACCTCGGCGCCGTCCACCAGCAGTTCGAGCCGGCCGTCGAGCACGACCAGCAGCTCGGCGTCGTCGTGCACCTCGACCGGCAGCGGCCGCCCGTCCATCCGCAGCACCTTCACGGCGGCCGTCCCCACCCGCCCGAGCGCGACGGAGTTCCACGGGGCGGGCAGCGCGGACGCCGCCTCGTACAGGTCGACCGGGTTCATGGCGGGCCTCCTCGGCGAGCGGGGCTCGCGGTGGTGTTCGGAAGGGAGGTCTCGGACGCTACCCGAGCGCCTCGGCCGGCTGGTCGACCGTTCGGTAAAATCTCGCGGGCTCCGGCCCGAGCCGGCGCCGCAGCAGCACCGCGGCCAGCGCCGCCAGCGCGAACGCCGCTCCGGCCCAGGGCAGCCGGTGTGCCCCGGCGGTGGCGACGACGAGGCCGCCGATCGCGCTGCCGAGGGTGATGCCGAGGTTGGAGAAGGAGATGAAGAGGCTGTTGCCGAACTCCGGCGCGTCCCCGGCGTCCCGGGCCAGCCAGGTCTGGCTCACGACCAGCCCTCCCGAGTGCACCGCCCCCCAGATCAGCACCCCGAGGACCATCGGCGCGGGCCACGGGCCGACCACCCGGACCAGCGCGTAGACGAGCACGTAGAGGACCGGGAAGGCGGTCACCGTCCCGACCGGGTGGCGTTCCAGCAGCCGGCCGAAGACGAGGTTGCCGAGGACCATCACGATGCCGAAGGCCATCAGCAGGGCGCCGATCGTGGACCCGCCGAGGTGGGTGACGCGCTCCAGGTACTCGGCGAAGTAGCCGTAGACCGAGAACATCGCGGCGAAGACCAGCACCACGGCCGCCAGGGCGAGCCAGAGCCGGGGGCGGCGCAGGATCCCCAGCTGGCTGCCGTAGGAGAGCCGCCGCTCGGCGGGCATGGCCGGGAAGAGCGCCAGGATGCCGATCAGCGCGAGCAGGTTGGCGCCCGCTCCGAACCAGAACGCGGCGGCGAGGGAGAGGTGTTCGGCGAGGTAGGAGGTGATCGGCACGCCGAAGGCGAAGCCGAGCGTCACCCCGGCGAAGACGGTGGTGGCGGCCCGGGTCGCCTTCTCCGGGGGCACCAGCCGGGCGGCGGCGGTGAGCGCCACCGCGAAGAACACCGGGTGGAAGACGGCCGGCACGATCCGGAAGACGAGCATCACCGCGAAGCTGTCGGTGAGCGCGTAGACCGCGTTGGAGACGGCGAACACCGCGAGGGCGGTCGCCAGCACGGCCCTGCGCCGGATACCGGAGGCCAGCAGTGTGGCGAACGGGCCGGCCACGGCCACCACCAGCGCGAAGACGCCGACCAGCCAGCCGGCCGTGGACGGCGGCACGCCGAGTTCCTCCGACACCCGGGGCAGGACGCCGACGACGCCCATCTCCGTGGTGATGATCCCGAACACCCCCAGGGAGAGGGTCAGGACGACAGGACCGGTCTTTCCCATGGCAGACCAACCTACAAATCTAGATAGTTAGATGAATATTGCCGAAGAACGAGGGCGCGCCCGCACGGGCGCGCCCTCGTCCGGGCGTCAGAGCTCGTCGCGGACGTACGCCGCGAAGGCGGCGATCGTCTCCTCGTCACGACGGTAGAAGGTCCACTTGCCGACCCGTTCCGAGACCAGCAGTCCGGCGTCCCGCAGGATCTGCAGGTAGCCGGAGACCACCGACTGGGCCAGCCCCGAGCGCTCCCGGATGTCCGTCACGCAGACGCCGATGTGGAACCCGACGCCGCGCTCGCGGTAGTACTCCTCGTCGAAGTAGCGCTCCGGCGTCTTCAGCCAGTGCAGGAACTCCGCCCGCGCGGGGTTCGCGAGCGCCTTGTGAACGGCCAGCGGATCCACCGTCCACCTCCTTCGGCAAGCCCGATCCCTCAAGACGCATCTAATATTCTCGATACGAAGAAGCGTGTCAACCCGCCGCGAGGTCAGCGGGACAGGCCCGCGTGGTGGGCCAGGATCGCGAGGCGGACGCGGTCGCGGGCGGCGAGCTTGTGCAGCAGCCGGCCGATGTGGGTCTTGGTGGTGCCCTCGGTGATGTGCAGGCGGGCGGCGATCTCGGGGTTGGTGAGGCCGTCGCCGACCAGCGCGAGCACCTCGCGCTCGCGGGCGGTGAGGGCCGCGACGGCCGCCCGGGCCCGGGTCCGCGCCGGGTCCTCGGGGGCGGCGGGCTGATCCCCGGCGAGCAGCGCGGCGACCAGTCGGCGGGTGACGCTGGGCGCGAGCGCGGCCTCACCGGCGGCCACCGCCCGGGTGGCGGCGAGGAGTTCGGCCGGTTCGGCGTCCTTGAGCAGGAAGCCGCCGGCCCCGGCGTGCAGCGCGCCGCGCACGTACTCGTCGAGCTCGAAGGTGGTCAGGATCAGCACCCGGCTGCCGGACGGTCCGGCGGTGATCCGGCGGGTGGCCTCGATGCCGTCCAGGCCGGGCATCCGGATGTCCATGAGGACGACGTCCGGCCGTTCCCGGTGGGCGAGTTCGACGGCCCGGGCGCCGTCGGCGGCCTCGCCGGCCACCTCGAATCCGGGCGCCAGGCGCAGGATGCCGGCGAACCCGGCCCGCACCAGGGCCTGGTCGTCGGCGACCACGACGCGGATCGTCACGACCGAACCACCGCCGCGTCCAGTGGCAGCCCCGCCGTGACGCGGAACCCGCCGGCCGGCGTCGGCCCGGCGAGGCACCAGCCGCCGTACGGGGCCACCCGCTCGCGCATCCCGGCCAGGCCGGTGCCGCCGGGCGCCGCCGCCACCCGGGCGCCGCCGCCGGCCGGACCACCGGCGGGACCGTCGTCCGTGACCTCCAGCCACAGCTCGCCGTCCCGGTACTCCACCTCCACCCGGGCCGAGGCCGCGCCCGAGTGCCGGACCACGTTGGCCAGCGCCTCCTGGACGATCCGGTAGCCGGACAGGCCGACGCCGGGCGGCAGTTCGCGCTCCCGGCCGCGGATCCGCACCCGCACCGCGACGCCCGCGGCGACCGTCCGGTCCGCCAACCGCGCCAGATCCGCCGCCGCCAGACCGGGTGCGGGCACGGGGGCGGGCGGCGGCGCCCCGTGCTCCGCGTCCTCGCGCAGCACGGCCAGCAGCGCCCGGATCTCGCGCAGCGCCTCCGCGCTCACCGTCTTGATCGCCGCGAGCGCCGCCCCGGCCGGACCGTCCTGCTGCGCGGCCCGCTCCAGCGCGTACCGGCCGTAGCCCGCCTGAACGCTCACCACCCCCAGACTGTGGGCCACCACATCGTGCAACTCCCTCGCCAGGCGCAGCCGTTCCTCCGAGCGGGCGGCGCGTTCCAGGGCCGCCCGGTGCGCGGCGAGCGCGGTGGTGTGCGCGCGGTGCCGGCGCACCGCGTCCCCCGCCGCCCAGCCGGCCGTCTGCCCGATCACCGCGAGCAGCAGATTGCCGCCCACCTCGGAGGGCGCCGCCAGGGTGAGCGCCCAGCCGGCCGCGGCCGCGCCGAGCGCCACCCGCGCGGCCCGCCGGTCGTGGGCCGCCGCCGTGTAGGCCGCCAGCACGCCGACCAGCACCGCCCAGAACCCCACGACCAGCCCGATCGCGGGCTGCCGGCACCCCGCCACCGCCCCCGCCCAGGCGCAGAGCGCGAGCACGCACGCCCCGGCCCCGTCCCGCCGCCGGGCGGCCAGCGCCAGGCCCAGCAGCGCCGTGGCGAGCAGCGCGACGGCCACGGCGGCCGGTCCGGCCGGCGGCGGGTTGCCGCGCCCGTGCGGGTCGAAGTCCCGCACGGCGTCGAGCACCCGGGCGGCGGTCACGGCGGTGCCGGCCAGCGCGGCGAACGGGTCCGTCCACGCCCGGTGCACGGGCGCCAGCCGCTTGGTCCACGGGACGGGCGCGACCCGCTCGTCGTTCAGCATCCGGCCAGGCTAGCCACGGCCCGGCGGGCCGGCATCCGACCACGGTCGTATGCCCACGGCGGGACGCGCCGGGCGGGGCCCGGCCGCCACGGTGGTGACGGCACCGACCGACCCGTTCCTCGGAGGAATCCCCTCATGCCGCACCACCGCTACCGCACCGCCGCCGCGCTCGCCGTCCTGCTGGCCTCCGGCGCCCTCGCCCCCACCTCCACGGCTTACGCCCGGCCTCCCGCCGCCACCACCGCCGCCCCGATCGCACTCACCCTGCCCGCGCCGACCGGCCCGCAGCCCGTCGGCACGACCACGCTCCACCTCGTCGACCCGCGGCGCCCCGACCGCTGGGCGCCCACCCCGCGTCCGCGCGAGCTGATGGCGCAGCTCTGGTACCCGGCCGCCGCCTGCGGCGCCCCCGCCCACCGGCTCGCGCCGTGGACGGGAGCCGCCGAGCGGGCCCACCTGGAGTCCGACTACCTCGGCGCCGCCCCGGGTAGCCTGACCTGGCCGGCCACCCACTCCCGCGAGGACGCGCCCGTCGACCGCACCGCCCGCCACCCGGTGGTCCTGTACTCGCCCGGCTCGCGCGCCGACCGCTCCTTCGCCACCCTCGCCGCCGAGGACCTCGCCTCCCGCGGCTATGTGGTCGCCGTCCTCGACCACACCTTCGACGCCGGTGAAGTCGCCTTTCCCGACGGCCGGCTGGAGGTCCGCAACAAGCCCGCCGTGTTCGCCATGACCGACGAGGAGATCGTCGCCTACCGCACCGCCGACACCCGCTTCGTCCTCGACCGGCTGACCGACCTCGCCGCGGGCGCCGACCCCGACGCCGAGCACCGCCCCCTGCCGCCCGGCCTCGGCGCGGCCCTCGACCTCGGCGCCGTCGGCGTGGCCGGCCACTCGATGGGCGGCGCCACCGCCGTCCAGACCCTGCACGACGACCCGCGCGTACGGGCCGGCGCCTCCCTGGACGGCCCGGTCTTCGGCACCGCCGCCACCGACGGCCTGGACCGCCCGCTGCTGCTGTTCGGCGCCTCGGACGTGCGCCCGGCCCGCGACGCGATGTGGGACGCGCTCTGGCCGCGCCTGACCTCCTGGCGCCGGCAGATCGTGCTGGAAGGCTCCGGGCACGGCAGCTTCGCCGACCTGGAGGTCCTGCTGAGCGCCGCCCGCCCCGCCATCGCCTGGCCCGCCGACGAGGTCGATCATCTGCTCGGCGTGATCGACCCCGCCCGCGCCGTCGCGGCCCAACGCGCCCATCTGGCGGCCTTCTTCGACCTCCAGCTGCGCCACCGGCCCACGCCGCTGTTCACCGCGCCCTCGCCTGCTCACCCCGAGGTCCGGCTGATCCGCTGAGGGCGGCGGCCGGGGCGGGGTCCGGGGCGGGGGCGGGGTCCGGGCTGCAGAAGAGGTCCCGCTCGGGCAGCACCCCGGTGCTCAGGAACCGGTCGGCGGCGGTCACCGCGCAGGACGGCGTCCACCGGTCGTAGGCGCCGTGGTTGCCGCCGTCGACGGTGACCATCCGGGCCCGCTTGCCGAGCGTCGCCCGCATGCCCAGCGCGCCGACCAGGGGGGTGGCCGGGTCCCGCGTGGTCTGCAGCAGCAGGATGTTGGCGGCGCCCCGGTCGGTGACCCGGACGGCGGGTTCGACCGGGGCGGGCCAGAACGCGCAGGGCCAGACGTTGGCGCCCATGCCGTTCAGGATCGGGTTGCGCCTCCCGCTCTCGGTGACGTTCCGCTGGTACCGCCCGAGGTCGCGCGGCGCCGGGGTGTCGGCGCAGAGCACCGCCACCAGCGCGGCCACGTCGTTGTCCTCGGGGATGCCCGTGTCGCCCTTGGCCAGCCACCAGTACGGGACCGGCCCCGCGCCGTCGTCGGCGAGGAAGCGCCACCAGTCGGCGATCTCCTGGAACAGCGCGGAGTGGTAGGAGTCCAGGCGGTAGAGCGTCCGCCACAGGTTGCCGTTGACCGGCCCGGCCACCGGGTGGGTCACCGGCGTCCGGTCCAGCTTCGCGGCCAGCGCGAGGTAGTTGGCGCGCACGGCCGCCGGGGTCGCGCCGAAGTGCAGGGTGGCGTCGCGCTCGGCCGCCCAGGCGGCGAAGTCCTCGAAGCGCAGCTCGCTGGCGTGGTCCCAGGTGGCCAGCCGGTCCTGCCAGGTCACGTTGGGGCTGACGTTGGCGTCGAGCACGAAGCGGTCCGTCCGCCCCGGGAACAGCTCGGCGTAGACCGCGCCCAGGTAGGTGCCGTACGACGCGGCGCGGTAGGAGATCTTCTGCTCGCCGAGGGCGGCGCGGATGCGGTCCAGGTCGCGCGCGGTGTTCGCGGTGGTCAACTGGCGGATGAACTCGCCGTTGCGGGCCAGGCAGTCGCGCGCCAGGTCGCGCGCGAAGCGCACGTTGGGGGCGATCGACCCGTCCGGGGCCGGGAACGGGAAGACCAGCTCGTACGGAACCTCGGCCGCCGTCCGGCCGCAGCTCACCGGCGTGCTGCGGCCGACACCGCGCGGGTCGAAGCTCACCAGGTCGTACCGGTCCAGCACCTCCTGCGGGTAGCCGGCCTCCTGGGCGCTGGGCAGGTGCAGGCTGGCCACCCCCGGGCCGCCGCCGTTGTGCACCAGGATGCCGCGCCGCACGCCCGGCTTGGCGGTGGCGAGCTTCGACACCGCGATCTCGATGGTCCGCCCGTGCGGGGCCCGGTAGTCCAGCGGCACGCGCAGCGTGGTGCAGCGCAGCCTCGGGTCCACCGGCGCCCCGGACGGGTCGGCGGGGCAGTCCGTCCACACCAGCGGCCGGGGCCGCTGCTCCGGCGCGGCCTCCGCCACTCCGGCGCCCGCGAGCACCAGGGCGAGTGCGGCGCCGACGGCTCTCAAGGGCCTGGTCATGCGTTGTCCAGTCAACATAGGTCTGGACCATAGGGGCGCCGCCGCAGGCTGTCATCCCCCTGCGGGGGTACCGAACCACCTGTCGTGCTTCATCGCGCACAGCGCCGTGTCCACCGCGGCCTCCAGGTGCCGCGCCGTCGCCTCGTCGTCGGGCTGCACGGTGATCGTGATGCTGGCGGCGCGGCCGTCCTCGGTCGCGCCGCCGCGCGTCTCGTAGCCCGGGATGCTGCCGCCGTGGCCCCAGTACACCCCGCCGCAGGACAGCGGCGTGCTCACCAGCCCCAGCCCGTACCCGGCGCCGGGCGCGAAGGGCTTCCCCGCGTCCACCGTCCGCCGCATCTCGGCGAGTTGGGCGGGCTGGAGCAGGTCCCCGCCGGCCAGCGCGGCGAAGAACCGGTTGAGGTCCGAGGGGGTGGAGACCAGCTGCCCCGCCGCCCACGCCCACGACGGGTCCATGTCCGTGATGTCGATCAGCGGCCCGCCCGCCGACTCCCGGTAGTAGCCGTGCGGGTGGGCCTCGCGGATGGTCGCGTCGCCGGGCGCCGGGAAGTAGGTGTGCCGCAGGCCGAGGTGCCGGACGACGCGCCGCTCGATCTCCTCGGCGAGCGGGCGGTGGGTGACCGCCTCGACGATCAGGCCGGCCAGCACGTAGTTGGTGTTGCTGTACGCCCAGCCCCGCCCCGGCTCGAAGTCGGCCGGGTGGCGCAGCGCGATGTCGACCAGTTCCCGCGGCTGGTAGGGGCGGACGTCGTCGCCGAGGTAGCGGGTGTAGTCGGGCAGTCCGCTGGTGTGCTGGAGGAGCCGGCGGACGGTGATGGCATTGCCGTCGATGCCGTCCCCGCGCACCACGCCCGGCAGGTACTTCTCCACCGGCTCGTCCAGCTCGATCCGCCCCTCGCCGACGAGTTGGAGCACGACGACGGCGGTGAACGTCTTGGTGTTGCTGCCGATCCGCACCTGCCCGTCCCTGGGCACGGCGGCGCCCGTGGCCACGTCCCCGACGCCGGCGGTGTAGCTGCGGGTCCGCTCGTCCCATCCCTTGACCGCCGCCAGCGCCCCGGGCGCGCCGTCCTGGCCCACCAGCGCGTCGAGTTGCCGCTGAACGGCGTCCGGCCGGTGCGCCGCGACGGCGGAGGGGGCGGCGGCGAGGGTTCCGACGGCGACGGCGGCAGCGACGACCGCCTTCCAGCGGAAGGTGTGCGCGTTCATGAGGTGTCTCTCCCACGGTGGTGCGGGTGCTCGGTGATCCCCACGACATCACGCGCCCTGACGCCCCGTCGTCAGCTCACCGGACGACCAAGATCGACTCCTCGTGATCCCGAAGTCCCGTACCGCCTCGTCCTGCGGACGTACCTCAGCCGGCCGCCGGGGCCGACGCTTCCCGCCCCCTCCGGCGCTGCTCGCCCCCGGCCGGTGGGCGCGCGCCGACAAAGGGGTGGTCCTCCGGCCGGCTTCCCTGCCAGGATCCGGGTATGACCACGTTGTTCCTGATGGTCGGCCTGCCAGGGGCCGGAAAGACCACGAGGGCTCGACAGCTCGCCGCGGAGCACGGCGCGCTGCGCCTGACGACCGACGACTGGATGATTCCCCTGTTCGACCAGGTGGAGGCGGACGGGAAGCGCGACGTGCTGGAAGGACGCATGCTCTGGCTCGCCTTGGAGGCGGTCAAGCTGAGGACCAACGTCGTCCTGGACTACGGCTGCTGGTCACGGGACGAACGGACCGCGATCCGCCGACTGGTGGAGGCCGAGGGCGCGCGTTTCCACATGGTCTACCTGCCGGTGGACGACGAGACCCAACGCGCCCGCATCGCCCATCGCTGGGCGACCACCCCCGACGAGACGCTGCCTCTGTCGGAGGCGGACATCCTGTACGGGCGGGCGAACTTCGAGGAGCCCGACGCGGCGGAACTGACGGGCCTCAGGACCGCCGACCCACCACCCGGCTGGACGGGCTGGCGCGAGTGGGCCGCCAACCGGTGGCCGTCGTTCGCGTGACCGCCGCGCCGCCGCACGGACCCTACGGCCTGCCGGCGCAGGCCGCGGCGGTCACCAGGTGGCCGAAGGCGGCCTCGGCGGCGGGCAGCCCGGCGGGGTCGTACGGTGGAGATGCCAGCGCCGGAGGGGTCGGCGACGGTCGGGTTGAACAGCGTGATGTCCACCGGGCCCCCGGGCATGGCGGCGTAGGCGCGGGGGTGGTGACCGGGGACGGTCGGGTCGTTCTCCGGCATGGTGGTCCCGCTCAGGCCGAGGGGGCGGATGATCCGGTGCTCGACCTCCTGCTGCCAACTGCGGCCGGTGGTCCTCCCGATGAGCCTGCCGAGCAGGATGGAGCGCGGCGGTGGCACCGCCCGGGGTCCCAGCGTCACGACAGCGGGTCGTCGGACTCAGGTCCACCCCCTCCTCCCCATCAGGTCGCACCTCCCCGACCGGCTGCTACGACCCGAGCAGGGCGCAACCCCGACGGCCCCCGGAGGCGCGACCCCGGTCCCCCCGCCGCCGGGCTTCGAGACCTGTCTCGAAGCCCGGCGGCCACGTCCTACGCCACCGGGATCACCGGGGCGTGGCCGTGATCGTGGAGGTGGGGACGGGGAACGGGACGGGGCGCGGGTGGCGGTCGTGGTGGCGGGTGGTGAGCGGGTAGGCCCACGCCAGCAGGGCGAGGAGCAGCACGAACGGGAGCAGGGTGCAGAGTGCGGCGCTCCCGCCGCTGTCGCGGGGTTCAGCCGGCATCGGTGAGGTCGACCTCGGCCCAGACGGTCTTGGCGTTGGGGTGCCGGGGCAGCGTGCCCCAGCGGTCGGCGAGGGCGTCGATCAGCACCAGGCCCCGGCCGGACTGGGCCTGCGACGTACTGCGGGCGGTCGGGAGGACGGGGAGGACGGGCAGGCGGTCGCCCCGGCAGTCCGAGATCTCGATCCGGAGGGTGGCGCCCCGGCGCACAGTGGTGGTGAGACTGAGGTGCAACTCGAACCCGCGCCCCGGAACGCGCCCATGTCTGATCGCGTTCGAGGCCAGCTCCGCGACGATGATCAGCGCGGAGTGGAAGGGCTCTCCGAACGTGGAATCGACTCCCCAGAGCGAGAGTTGACGTCTCGTTACAGCGCGGCAGAGGCAGGCCCCCTTCGGCGTGGCGGCGAGTGTGATGGTGTGACGGCGGGGGTTGTCGAGCGGAATTTCGGTCGTCATGGAGAAAATCGTGGCGGCCCGGACGTACGCTGACCACGAGTCAGGCGGGCACGGAGGGTGCTTGTCCGGACGCGGAGGGTCGACCGGTCGGGGCGGCTCGGATCATTCGGTCGCAAACACGTGTGAGCAGGGGTGATTCCCATGGTGAGTGGTGTCGAGCGTACGGTCTTCGACGACGGCGAGACGGCGGAGAACTCGGACGGGGTCGCGGAGTTCTACAGCGCCGTGGGCAAGTTGATCAAAATGTTCCGCGAGCGGGCGGGGCTGACACAGCGCGAACTGGCCGACATCATCGGCTACAGCGAGGACATGATCGGCGCGGTCGAGCGGGGCAAGCGGACGCCGAGGATCGAGATCCTGGCGAAGGTGGACGACGCCGTCAACGCGGGCGGCGCGCTGAGGCTCATCGCGGACGACGTGATGAAGGCGAAGATCCGGGTGAGCGAGCGTCACCCGGCGTTCTCGCGCGCCTTCACGTCTGAGGAGTCGAAGGCGATCGAGATCCACGACTACAGCACGATGGTCATCCCCGGACTCTTGCAGACCGAGGCCTACATCCGGGCGCTGTACGAGATGCGCCGCCCGCTGCTCGCGCCTGACCAGATCGATGAGTGGGTGGCTGCGCGACTGGCCAGGCAGGAAATCCTCACCCGCTGGCCGCTGCCGGTGGTGACGTGGGTGATCGATGAGAGCGTGCTCCGCCGCCCGCTGGGCGGATGGGACGTCCACGCCGAACAGCTCCGTCACCTTCTCAAGGTGGGGCAGATGCGAGGCCCTGAGCTTCAGGTGATGCCTCTCGATCGCCTTACCCACGCCGGGATGGGTGGCTCGTTCATCCTGCTTACCCCGAACGGGCGCTCGCAGATCGGGTACGTGGCGGCGCAGCACGTGAATCGGTTGGTCACGGACCCGGTCGAGGTCCGTAATATGGCCGCACGGTACAGCAGCATCCGGGCTCAGGCTCTGAGTCTGAGGGAGTCCCTGGCCCTGATCGAGCAGATTCTGGGAGAGCGGTAGGCATGACCGAACTGGCCTGGTTCAAGAGCAGCCACAGCACCAACGAGGATGCTGCGTGCGTCGAGGTCGCCGAGACAACCGGCACCGTCCACGTCCGCGACTCCAAGGACAAGAGCGGCCCGCAGCTGGCCTTCGAGCCGGCCGCCTGGCAGGCGTTCGTCAAGTTCGCCGCGAACGCCGACGTCTGAAACAGCACCCCACCGACGGCCCGCCGCTTCCCTGCGGCGGGCCGTCGGCGCATCCTGGTCCCATGACCGAGCCGACCTGGTTCAAGAGCAGCCACAGCAGCAACGAAGGCGCCGCGTGCGTCGAAGTCGCCGAAACCCCCGGCACCATCCACGTCCGCGACTCCAAGGACAAGACCGGCCCCCACCTCACCTTCGAGCCCGCCGCATGGCAGGCCTTCATCGACTTCGCCGCCGCCACCGAAGCCTGAAGCCTGAAGCCTGAAGCCACACTGTCCCGTCATCCCAGGGTGTCGATCGCCGCGGTGATCAGTGCGCGTGCCGCAGTTCCGTGGACGGCGAGTCCGGTGAACCGGGAGAACGCCTGCACGTACAAGGCAAGGTCGCTCGGCGCCGTCACCGTGACCTGGGCCGAGAGCAGTTCCACGCCGACCTGCCCGTCGTCGAACAGGTTGAACGTCTCCACCGGCCACATGGTGCGGCCGGCGGTGAACGGGATGATGCCGAGGGAGACCGATGGCATCGACATGACCTGGAGCAGGTGGCCGAGTTGTCCGGCCATCACCGCTTCGTCGCCGATTCGGTAACGCAGGACGGATTCCTCGATGACCGCGACGAAGCGGCGCCCGCCCTCGAAGACGACCCGAGAACGGGCCAGGCGGGCTTCGACCGCATCGGCCACGTCGTCCGGCGTCCGGCGCACATCGGCCACCGTGCGGAGCAGGGCGCCGGCGTACTCCCTGGTCTGCAGGGCGCCGGGGACGACTCGGGAGGAGTAGGCCCGGAAGAGGCTGGTGCGGGAGTACAGCGGGACGCGGGCCTGCTGGACCTGCCGAAGGCCGGCACGGGTGATGCGCCTCCACTCGACGTACAGGGAGTCGGCGGCGCGATTGGAGGCGATCAGGTCGTCGGCCTGGCCGTCGGCGCCGCAGGCCTGGCACCAGGCCCGGATGTCGGAGTCACTGGGGGCGACCCTGGCGTGGAGGATGCGGGAGGTCTTGGCGGCGTGCCAGCCGCAGCGGGCGGACAGCTCCCCGCCCTTCAGGCCAGCGTCGCGCATCAGCTCGCCGAGGCGGGCGGCCAACGCGACGCGGGCCGCCTGGGCGCTGGAGGACGGGGAGGTCGACATCGGTGCGGTTGTCGCTGGTACGGGTCAGACGGTGAACTTCTCGTGCGGCACGGCCCGCTGCCAGACCGTCTCGAAGGCCGTCGCACATAGCCGGGCAACGGCCGGGTCGTCGTTGAACGACGGGCCGGCGGACTCGCCGTCGCCGGTGAAGTGGTTGAACCGGACCAGCGTGCCGTCGAACAGCCAGAAGTCGTTGCCCGGCAGGGCGATGTCGGATGCCTGCCGCCGGGGCAGCCAGCGGATCTGCTCCCCGGCGGCGATGTTGGTGAAGGTGCCGGAGTGCTCGAACCGGATGTACTCCGATACCGGCTCGGACACGATCCTGGCCCGGCGGACCTCGACGCCGCGGGCGACGGTCTCCTGGATCAGGGTGAGCCACGGCCGCCACCACGAGGCGCGGTCGTTCGGGTCGTGCCGGAATCCGTCCCGCCACGCGGCGAAGGCGTCCGCTTCCTTCACGACGCTGTAGGAGTCGCGCATCTCCAGGTGCACGGCGCTGGACCGAGCGGCGGCCAACTGCTCAGCGAACGTCGGTACCTTCGGCGGCATCGCGCGCCTCCCTCAAGATCGGCACCATGCGGGCCGGCAGCCGGACCACATCCTCTGAGTCGGGGATGCTTCCGGTCTCCCGGCATGCGGTGCGCAGCTCGTCGTCGGCCTTCCAGCCCTGGATGACGATCTCTCCGGCCTCCTCGTCGTACCAGACCGTCGGGCACTCATCGTCTCACGTGTTGGGGTCGATCCCAATGAACCGTAGCTTCTTCATGTCGGCCCTTCCTCGCGAGTTACGCAGATTCGCCCGACGTTCAACTCGTGCTCTCGGGAGCGAGATTACGCCTGCGGTGCGGACCGGACTCGCAATTCCGCGCAACTTTCTGGCACTGTCCGCATGACGTGGCGCGGCGCGCCGACGCCGCCCTCGAAGAGGCCGGGCACTCCACCTGGACCGTGACCGGGGACGGCCTCCTCGGCCACCCTCGTCGCGCTCCCTATGACCGGGTGATCGCGACCTGCGCGGTGCGCCGCATCCCCTACGCCTGGATCCGCCAGACCCGGCCCGGCGGTATCGTGCTCGCCACCGTCGGTTCCTGGGCCTACGGCACCGGCCTGGCCAAGGTCACTGTCAACGACGACGGCACCGCCGAGGGTCGGATCACCGGCCGCAGCTCGTTCATGCCCGCCCGCTCCCAGGCCGCCCGCCCTCTCGACGGCGACCTCGCCGCCCGCGCCGCCTACGCCGACACCGAGCGCCCCACCCCGATCAGTCCGGCCCTCCTCGCCGAATGGATGCCGGCGTTCCTCGCCCAACTCGCCGCCCCCGGCGCGCAGCTCGTCCGCGCCGTCGCCGCCGACGGCAGCGCGACGACCTACCTCTTCGACACCAGCCGGGAGTCCTTCGCCGCCCTGGCCGAGACCGACGGCGCGTGGACCGTCCGGCAGGGCGGTCCCGTCGCCCTCTGGGACACGGTCGAGGACGCCATCACCGCCTGGCACGACGCCGGCCGACCCGACATCACCGAGGTCCGCCTCCACGTCACCCCCCGCGCGCACACCTACTGGATCGGGGAGAAGCCCAAGATGCGCTGGGAACACCGCATCGCCTGACCCCCGGAGCCGAGCTTCCCGGCCGGGCAGCACCTCCAGGGTTCCAGGGAGGTCGGCCCCCGGCACCGTCCACGTCCGCGACTCCAAGGACAGGACCGGCCCCCACCTCACCTTCGAGCCCGCCGCATGGCAGGCCTTCATCGACTTCGCCGCCGCCACCGACATCTGAGGCCAGAACTTCGACAACCTCGCGACAGGTTCACCCGTCCCGCTCCCCGGCCGCCGCTTCCCTGGGACCATCGCTGCTGGGCATCGGGGAGGTGCCCGTGGACGGCGATCTGTGGGGGTTGCCTTGAACGTTCGGATCAGGAGGACGAAACTACCGGCCCTGCTCGTCCTGGCGGGACTGGCCACCACCGCTCTCGGCTTCGGCTGGTTCGCCGCCGCCGACATGCGGGTGCACGCCTACCGCTCCGCCCCCGCGTGCGACACGGCGGCGGCACACGGGCCCGGCACGCACTGCGTGCGGCACGAGCCGGGCCGGGTGACGGCCAAGGCCGTCCACGCCGGCGCCGGTCCAGCCGCCGACAACCCCGAGGCCACGCACACGGTGACCGTGGCGCGCGAGGCGGCTCCCACGCGGAGCTACAAGGTCGGCGCAGCGTTCTACGCGGACGTGGAGATCGGCGCGGCCGTGGACCTGACGATCTTCCGGGGGCGGGTGGCCTCGGTCGCTTACCAGGGACATCGCGCCGACAACCCGAACAGGTCGTCCCTCGCGGTCCTCCTCGGGGTGGCGCTCCTGGTCGGCCTGGGATCGACACTCACCTCCCACGGCCTGTCCTGGTCACGGCTCGGCCCGAGCGCGGCCCGCTTCGCCGCCATCGGCGCCGTCGCCGCCGTCCTCGCGTTCTTCGCCGGCTTCGGCCTCATCTGGTCCTCGCTGCCGCCCGCCCTCCTCCTCGGCCTCCCCGCCCTCGCCTGGCTGATCACGATCGCCGCCTTCACGGCCGTCACCTGGAACGACTGACCTTCCCGGTCCACCGGCCCCGCCATGCGGCGTGGGAAGTCGGCCGGACCGACTTCCCACGCCCGGAACCCCTACAGAACCCGCCTGTCGGCCACGGCTCCAGGACGGCGGAAAACCGATGGACACGGTTTCCTGTGCGTCCTAGCCTCACGGAGGTCGGAAGTTCGCACGTCCGGATGAGGTGAATGTGATGACGGTCCAGGCAACGGCGGCCAGCGTCAACAGGCCGTTCCCCGCTCGCTTCATCACCTCATCGGACGTAAGGAATCCCAACAGTGGACCTTCCACGTAGCTTCACCATCCGCGAGAGCAGCCACCGCATCCACAACCCGTTCACCAGCGAGAAGCTGGCCGCCCTGGGGCGGGCGCTGCACCTGGCCCCCGGGACACGCGCGCTCGACCTCGCCAGCGGGTCGGGCGAGATGCTGTGCACCTGGGCGCACACCCACGGCATCGTCGGGACGGGAGTGGACATCAGCTCCGAGTTCACGGCCAGGGCCCGTGCCCGCGCGTCCGAGCTCGACGTCGCCGATCGGGTGGTCTTCGTTCACGGCGACGCCTCCGGCTATGTCGCGGACGAACCCGTCGGCCTCGCGGCGTGCGTCGGCGCCACCTGGATCGCCGGCGGAGTGGCCGGCACGATCGATCTGCTCCGTCGCAGCCTCCGCCCCGGTGGCATCCTGCTGATCGGCGAACCGTACTGGCGTCAGGATCCCCCGGACCAGCACACCGTCGAAGCGTGCCACGCCGGCGGCAAGGATGACCTCCGCGCGCTGCCCGAGGTGATCGGGCGGTTCGGCGAACTGGGTTACGACGTCGTCGAGATGATGCTTGCCGACCAGGACAGCTGGGACCGGTACCAGGCCGCGCAGTGGCTCAACATCCGACGCTGGCTCGACCTCAACCCCGAGGACGAGCTGGCCGCCCGGTTGAGAGCCGAGCTCGCCGAGGAGCCGGCCCGCTACGCCAGGTACCGGCGCGAGTACCTCGGCTGGGGGGCCTTCGCTCTCATGGGCCGCTGACGGTCACGTCGGGGCCGCCTGGACGCCCGCTACGGACGCTTCCTCCGGCGCGGTGCCCCGTGCACGGCGTCCAGCACCAGGTCCAGCAGCAGCTCGGGCTGCCCGGCCCGAGCGCTGCCGGCCGTGGACAGCGCGATGCCGATGACGAGCTGGAGGAGGTCGTCGCCGGCCAGGTCGGCGCGGGCCGTTCCGCGCCGTTGCGCCCGGGTGAGCAGGCCGGTCGCCATGTCCAGGATGCGTCGATGGCAGTCGAAGCCCAACTCGCCGGCCGATTCCACCAGCAGGGCGCCGCCCATGCCCTGGTTCACCCGGGCATGGGCGAGGAAGGCCCGGAGCCACTCCTCCAGGGCGTCGTCGGCGTCCTCCGAAGCGAGCAGCTGCTCCGCGCGCGCGTGCAGTGTCTCGATCCGGTCCGCGAGTACCGCGGTCAACAGGGCCGAGCGGTCGGGGAAGTGGCGGTACAGGGTGCCGGGGCCCACCCCGGCCCGGCGGGCGATCTCGTTGAGGGACGCGCCGGGCCCGGCTTCGGCGAACACTTCTCGCGCCGCCGCCACCAGGCGCTCCCGGTTGAGGCGGGCGTCCGTACGCCGCGCGGGCCCGACCGGGATGCGCGCCTGCCTGTTCGTCATCGTCCCGCCCTTCGGTCGACTCCCGGGATGGAAAACCGGAGAGGTTCTCCGTATTCTAGCCGACACACAACCGGAGAACCTCTCCGGAAAGCTGCCCGAGGAGTACGGGATGACTGACGACGCACGGACCGGGCTCGGCCCGGTCGGGATCTGGACCTTCGCCTACGAGGGACACCCCGCCGGACGCGTCCGCGAATCGGCCGCGGAGCTGGAGGAGTTGGGCTACGGGGCGATCTGGCACGGTGAGGCCTTCGGCCGCGACACGGTGGGCCAGGCGTGGTTACTGCTGTCCGCGACCCGCCGGATCACCGTCGCGTCCGGCATCGCCAACATCGCCTTCCGGGACCCGATCGCCACGGCCGGCGCGACACGCACCCTCGGTGAGGCCTTCCCCGGACGCTACCTCCTCGGCCTGGGCGGGCACCGGGTCGACGACACGGTGCACCTGGTGGACGGCTACCCCGTCCCGGCCCGGGGCAGGGCGCTCGCCACGATGCGCGCCTACCTCGACGCCATGGACGCCACCCCCGCCCACGGCCCCGTACCGGACCCGGCCCCCCGCCGCGTCCTGGCCGCCCTCGGCCCGAAGATGCTCCGGCTGGCCGCCGAACGCACCTGGGGCGCGCACCCCTACTTCGTGCCCGTCGAGCACACCGCGCAGGCCCGTACGATCATGGGGCCGGACTCCTTCCTCGGGGTCGAGCAGGCCGTCGTCCTGGACACCGACCTCGGCCGGGCCCGGGAGGTGGCCACGGCACACGTGGCCGGATACGTCGCCATGGCGCCCCACCAGCAGGCGAACGTCCGGAGGCTCGGATTCGGCGACGAGGACATCACCGGCGGCCCGAGCCGCCGGCTGGTGGACGCGATCGTCGCGTACGGCGACACGGAAACGATCCGCCGCCGCGTGCGGGATCACCTCGACGCAGGGGCCGACCACGTCTGCCTGCAGGTCCTGAGCGCCGATCAAACGGCGCTGCCGGAGCGCGAGTGGCGCGAACTCGCCTGCGCTCTCATCGCTCCTTCCCCAGCACAACACCCCTCCCGACCCGCGACACCGCCCTCCCCCCCGAACCGGGGCATAGCGCGCCAGTACACCGCCGAGCGCGCCGGAAGAACCTCCGTGGCGGGGGCGGCAGGACCAGGGCCGGAGCACGTACCGGATCTTGAGAGCGCGAGCGGACCGTGGCAGGCTCATGCCGCATGATCGATGAATTCGCGAAGGACACCCTGCACGGGAGACTGCGGCGGGACCGCGAGGCGCTGCTCTGGAAGCTCGACGGCCTGTCCGAGTACGACGCCCGCCGGCCTCTGACGGCGACCGGGACCAACCTCCTCGGCCTGGTCAAGCACGTGGCCAGCGTCGAGGCCCGGTATTTCGGCGAGGTCTTCGGCCGCCCGTCCCCGGAAGGGCTGCCGCGGTGGCAGGACCACGACGGCGGCGATCTGTGGGCGGCCGAGGGCGAGACCCGCGATCAGATCATCGGGTTCTACCGGCGCACGTGGGAACACTCGGACTCGACGATCGACGAGCTTCCCCTGGACGCCCCCGGTCACGTGCCGTGGTGGCCGGAGCCCCATGCCGACACGAACCTGTTCGCCGTCATGGTCCACGTCCTCGGCGAGTCCGTCCGGCATGCCGGGCACGCCGACATCCTGCGCGAGGGCCTCGACGGCCGGACCGGCCTGCGCCCCGAACACGAGAGGCCGATCGACGAGGAAGCCCGTGCGGCCTACTGGGCGAAGATCGAGCGGGCCGCCAGGTCGGCCGCACCGGTCAAGGCTTAGGCGCCGCCCAAACCACCTCCCCCCGGATCGGGACATAGCCACAAGTTCGCCACAAGAACGTTCGTGCCACGCCCCGTTCGGCCACCTCCCTGGAAGCATCCCTGCTGGGCACCGGGGAGGTGTCCGTGGACGCGATCGATGGGGGTTGCGATGAACGCTCCTACCAGGGATGTGAAGCCGCCGGCCTGGAGGCGGCTCGGCGGAGCGGTCGCCCGCGCACTGCCGGCGGGCCTGTTCCTCCTGGCAGGACTGGCCACCACCGTCCTCTGCTTCAGCCGGTTCGTCGACGTGAACGACACGACGCTCGGCTACCGCTCCGCCCCCGTCTGCGCCACGGCGGCGCACACGCCCGGCACGGACTGCGTGCGGCGCGAGACCGGCAAGGTGACGGAGCAGTACACCGTCGACGGCGACGGAAGGACCTACATGGTGGGGGTGGCGCGCGAGGCGGGCCGCGCGCACCGCTACTCGGTGAACGCGAGCTTCTACGCCGCCACCAAGGTCGGCACGGACGTGGACCTGACGATCTACCGGGGGCGGGTGGCCGAACTCGTCTACCAGGGACACCACACCGGCAACCCGGGCACGCTCTACCTGGCCTCCTTCAAGGTCGCCCTCCTGGCCGGTCTCGGAGTGACCCTCACGATCCTGGGCCTGACCTGGCCACGGGTGGGCGCGCGGGCGGGCTCCTTCGCCATCGCCATGGGCTGTCTCACCGTCGCCACCGCGATGCTCGGCTGCCTCACCCTCATCACGATGGAGTGGCCACTCGCCGCCCTCCTGGCCATCCCGGTCTTCGGCTGGCTGGCCACGACCGGCGGCGCCGCCGTGATCGTCCGGGACGAATCCGCCCCTGGGATGGCCCGGCGATGACCGGAGTGGGAAGTCGGCCGGCCCGACTTCCCACTCCCACCACCCCCACAGACCACCCCTGTCGGCGCCGCAGCCGCATGACACGGCTGCGGAGGGTCGGCCGAGGCTACGACGCGATCTAGCCATCGAAGGTCATTTTCCAGCCTGACACACCATTCCAAATGCGAAGAATCCATCTGACATTCGAAACTGATACACGCTCATGCCATTGCACACATCAGGTTCCACATGTGAAATGGCATCACCTCGCCCGGTGGCTCACCCACGGGCGGGCACCACCAAGTGAAGGAGTACTTCGCCATGAACCGTTCGCTGAAGGGTCTGACCCTGCTCGCGGCCTCCACGGCCGCCGCCGGCACGCTGATGGCCGCGCCCGCCCAGGCCGCGACCACCAGTACCTCGACCACGACCGCGACCTTCGAAACCTGTAGCCCGTGGTCGCTGCAGAGCGGGCTGTCGACCCAGGTCTGCGCCTCCGTCAACGGCACCAACGTCCAGTTCCTCGGCCGCATCGCCCTGGCCGGCCCGCCGTCCCCCGGCTACCCGCCGCAGCCCCAGGACCTCATCACCACCATCTCCGGCCAGGTCGTCGGCGGTGCCTCGCTCGGCACGGTCAACCAGGGCGTGAACTTCCTCGCGAGCACGGTCACCGTCAACGGCCCGAGCGGCACCGTCCCGTGCAACAACGTCGTCAGCGGCACCTTCAGCGTCGCCAAGTTCGGCTGGAACCCGTCGCCGGTCACCGTGAGCACCCCGATCCCCTGCTGATCCGAGCTCCCATGAGCCCGGGGCCGGGAGCCGCACGGCTCCCGGCCCCGGCGCCGCCCAGGCCGCCGGTTCCGCGCCGACCGACGGGGGCGGCGCGGCACCGGACGCCCGCCGGTTCACCGTCGGCGGCCGGGCCCGGTCGGGCCGGGGACCGTCACGCGGCGAGGTGCTCCAGCGTGAACAGGGACGCCCGGTAGGCGTCCTGGGCCAGCGCCGAGCCCGTGGAGCCGGCCGGGTCGGCGGCGGCGGCGAAGCTGCCGCTGTGCACGAGGCGGATCAGCGCCTGGTCGGAGCCGGGCGTGGGGTACAGGAAGTTGAACGCCTGGTTCGCGTGGATGTACCACCCCGAGCAGTCCCGGACGTTCAGGTTGGCGCCGTCGGCCAGCCCTTCGATCGAGTCGTTCGGGTACTGGTTGTCGGCGTTGTGGTGGCACAGCTTCCCGCCGCCCGGCACCCGGTCGACATCGCCCTGGGTTTCGTCCCCAAGACCACTCCCGCCGACCGGCTGGCCGGGATCCCGCGCGACGTGCACGCCGGCGGGCGCTGCATCGACCACCGGCTCGCCCCCTACGCCCTCACCGAGACCTCCTGTCCGCTCACCCCGCGCGAACTCGACGTCCTGCGCGGCGTCCACCACGGCCAGGCCATCGGCGACCTCGCCGCACAGCACCACCTCGCGCCCGGCACCGTCCGCAACCACCTCTCCGGCGCCATCACCGAGCTCGCCGTCCGCACCCGCCACGAGGCGGCGCGCCGTGCCTGGGAAGAGGGGTGGATCTGATCCCGCTCCCGGCGGGACGGGCGGGGCGGCGACGGGGCGGGCGGTCCGGCTGGGCGGGAGGGCCGGCGCGGTGTCCTCCGGGTTCCTCCGCTGTTCAGCGGGACGTGGCTCCGGCGATGATCTCCGACCAGACCCGCTCCCTACCGTCGTGGGCCGGACCACTTCGGGAGCGAACATGCACGACATCCACGAGTCCGGGCACGAGTGCGGGTGCCCGCGGACCGCCGACCTCGACGGGGACGGCCCGGCCGCGGCCGGGCGGCGCCGGTTCCTGCGCGGGGCCGGACTGCTCGGAGCCGGGGTCGGGGCGGCGGGGTTCGGCCTGCTCGGCGCCGCGCCCGCGCAGGCCGCCGGTGCCGCGCCGACCGACGGCGGCGCGGCACCGGAGAAGGCGGGGAAGGCGCAGGACAAGGGGAAGGCCAAGGGGAAGCGCCGCTGGCAGCCGGACCCGGACGCCCGCCGGTTCACCCTGGTCGTCATGCCGGACACCCAGTACCTGTTCGACCAGGACCGCATCCACCCGGCGCCGGTGGAGGCCTCCATCCGCTACGTGCTCGACGGCGGGGTCAACCGCGAGGACGGGACGGACGACAACATCGTCTTCCTGGCCCACCTCGGCGACGTCACCGAGAACGGCCTGCCCACCGAGTTCGCCGCCGTCAGCAAGGTGTTCGGCCTGCTGGACGACGCCGGCGCGGCCTACGGCGTGCTCGCCGGCAACCACGACGTCCGCTCCTCGACCGACGACCGGCGCGGCAGCAGCCCGTACCTGGAGACCTTCGGCAAGGAGCGGGCCGCCCGCACCTCCGGCTACCACAGCTCCAGCCCGGACGGCTACAACACCTGCCACATCTTCACCGCGGGCGGCCGCCCGTGGATGGTGCTCTCGCTGGACTGGCGGCTGTCCGACGCGGGCTTCGACTGGGCCAACGCGGTGATCGCCGCCAACCCGAAGGTCCCGGTGATCCTGACCACCCACGAGCTGGCCCACGCCGACGACGCCGGGCGGGCCGAGCTGTCCGACTACGGCCGCAAGCTCTGGGACCGGCTGATCAGCGGCAACGACCAGGTCTTCCTCACCGTCAACGGGCACTACTGGCCGCCCGGCCGCACCGTGCTGCGGAACCAGGCCGGCCACGACGTCCACGTCCACATCACCAACTACCAGGACCGCTACTACGGCGGCGCCGCGATGATCCGGGCGTACCGCTTCGACCTCGACCGCAACACCGTCGACGTGTCGACCTTCTCGCCGTGGATCCAGGAGATCGCCGCCGAGGAGCGCAACGTGCTCGCGGCGAAGGAGGTCGAGCTGACCTCGGACGTGGACCGCTTCTCGCTCTCCATCGACTTCGACCGGCGCTTCGCGGGCTTCGCCCCCGTCCCGCAGCGCCCGGCGCGCCGGCCCGCCGAGCTGCTGGTCCGGGACACCGTGGCGTACTGGCGCTTCGACGCCGCCGGCGGCGCCGGAACCGTCCCGCCCAACCTGGTCGTCAAGGACCTGTCGGGCCAGGGCAACGACCTGCTCCGGCGCACCGCCCCGGGCACCCCCGACGAGGCGCTCACCTGGTCCGCCGAGCACCACCCGGACCAGCCGGGCCACGGCAGCCTGCTGTTCAGGGGCACCCGCTCGCCGGTGCGCGGCGGCTACCTGGAGACGGCGCCCACCGCGCCGCTGAACCGGGAGACCTTCGAGCGCGGCTTCACCGTCGAGGCCTTCTGCAAGCTGCCCGCCGACTGGGACTCCGGGCAGAGCCGCTGGTCCGCCCTGCTCAGCCGCTGGGGGATGGCGGGCGAGGCGGGCAAGAGCGGTCCGGGGACGGACGCCGAGGAGCCCGTCGTGACGCTCAGCCTCTCCGAGGCGCCCGCCCTGCAGTGGTGCGTCTACCCGCTCAACCAGACCGGGGCGTCCACCTGTTGGGGCCACCAGCTGCCCCTGGACGCGTGGTGGCACGTCGCGGTCGTCAACGACGGCAAGCTCAGCCGGATGTACGTCGACGGCTGCGAGGTCGCCCGCAACCCCGCCACCCCCGCCGTCGGCCTGACCACCCTGGGCCGCCCGTGGATGCTGGGCGGCTACTCCTACGCGGGCGTGCTGGACAAGGTCTTCCACGGACACATCGGCGACGTCCGCATCGTGAAGCGCCCCCTGCGCGTCCGCGAGTTCATGACCGCCTGACCACCCGGATCGCCCGTGCCCTCCCGGCCGTTCGCCGGGAGGGCACGGGGTCAGGGGGCCCGTCAGGAGGCGGGCGGGCAGACCAGGTTGCCTGCGACGGACGGATCGGGGACCTGGGCGCCCTGGTAGGTGCCCTGGGTGTACTCGTAATAGAAGTAGTAGACGAGGAAGCCCACGGTGCCCCCGACAGCGCAGTCCGAGTCCGCGGTGAAGCGGAAGGGCAGTGTCACGGCGCGGCTGTCCCCGGGAGCGATGGGAACCGCCGGTGAGACCAGGTTGAAGCGAACGGACGAGGGGGACAGCTCGCACCAGCTGGCGCCCGTGCACCCGGTGAACTCTCGGTGCGCCGCCGAGCCCGTCTCGGAGGCGTAGACCGTCGCGTAGAGGAAGGTCACCGGAGTGTCCTGCCGGTTGGTGAACGTCACGGACAACGCGCCGACCTGGCCCGGCGTGAGCGTCGTGTCGTCGACGCTGAAGGCGAAGTGCGGCGACGAGGGCTCGGCCGCGGCGAAGGCCTGCCCTCCGAAGCCGAACAGGCTGAGGAACAACGTCAGTGCGGCGATGAGGCGCACACGCCTCATCGCCGAGGCGGGTATGGACATGGTCGCCCAGCGTAGGCGCGCGCCTCCGGCCCGTCTGCCCCGGCTTCGGGAAACCGGCCATGATCGGGTGCATGTCAGAACGCTGCACGGAGGACGTGTCCCTTGGCCTTCTCGCACTCCGGGCCGACCCCCGGCGGGACCGTTTGCGGGGGCGGGGGCGGTGTGGTGCATTGGAAGGGACACCACCACGGCCGGGGTGCCGCCGCTGAGGAGGTGGTGAGCGATGGCCGAGTTCGACCGGGGTCCGGCGGACGCGTTCGCGGACCTGTTGGCCCGGGTGCCCGATCCGCCCGACGCGCAGGCGTTCTGGTCCGACTGGGGGCCGGTCTTCTACCGGGGCCGGCTGGACGGCTCGGCGCGGGTCCTGGTGGTCGCCTCCGACCCGGGGCCGACCGAGCGGATCGCCGGGCGCACCCTCGTCGGCGACGCCGGGCAGCGGGTGCAGGGGTTCCTCGGCAAGCTGGGCCTGACCCGGTCCTACGTCTGCCTCAACGCCTGGGCGTACGCGGTGCACCCCTCGCAGGCCGAGGAGATGAAGGAGCGGCTCGGCGACGCGGACCAACTCCACTGGCGCAACGAGGTGTTCGGCGCGGCGGTCGGCCCCGCCCTGCAGGCCGTCGTCGCGATGGGCTTCATGGCCCAGGAGGCGGTGCGGCTCTGGGACGGCCGGCCGCAACAGGCGGTGCTGGCCAAGGTGCCGCACCCGTCGAGCCACGACCCGGTGGCGCTGCTGAACGGCTGGCGCGCGGCCGTCACCACGCTGCGCGCCGTCGTCGACGCCGACGAGGACGGCGACAGGACCGGGCCCAACTACGGCGAGACCTTCGAGGAGGACGACTACCGCCCGATCCCCCGGCGCGATCTGCCGTTCGGCGTGCCGGCGTTCCTGGGGGACGACGCCTGGGTGCGCGCCGAGGGGACCGGGCCGCCGACCTCCGTGCGCCGGCCCGCCCCGGACGACGGGCACACCCTGCTCTGGAAGGCACCGGACTGATGGCCCTCGTCCTGCGCGGCACCGTCGTGACCTTCGACGCCGAGCACCGGGTCCTCGACCCCGGCGCGGTGTACGCCGGCGACGACGGCCGGCTGGCCGCGGTGCAGCCGGCCGGGCAGGCGCCGCCCCCCGGCTTCGCCGCCGCCCCGGTCGTCGACCTCACCGCCACCGGCGCGCTCGTCCTGCCCGGCCTGGTCGACCTGCACGGCCACCTGCAGTACCACACGCTGCCGCTCTGGGAGGCGGTCGGCGTGCCGTACCTGCACCACGACCGCTGGGTGGACGAGCGGGACGCACCCGACTACGCGACCACCGTCACCTGGCCCGCCAAGGTGCTCGGCCACGCCGCGCCCGGGGCGCTGCTGGCCTACATCGCGGTCAAGGCGCTGGTCGGCGGCACGACCTCGGTGCAGGGCGCGCCGCGCTCGACCCGCCCGCTGGGCGACGGGCTGGTGCGGATCGTCGACATCGAGAAGCTGCCGGCGGGGCGCGACATGGTGATGACCGCGGCGCTCCAGCAGGACGCCGAGGTGCTGCGCAACGAGACGGCGGACAAGCTCGACGGCAGCCGGGTGCTGATCTACCACGTCGCGGAGGGGCGGCGCGCCGCCGAGCCGGACCCGGCGAAGCCGGTGTCGCACGTCCACCGCGAGTTCGCCGACCTCGCGCCGTGCCTGAAGCCGGGGCTGGTCTGCGTCCACGGCACCGCGCTCACGGCCGCCGAGTTCGCCACCTGGCAGGGCGCCGTGACGGCCCTCGACCCGGCCGAGCGCGGCACCGTGGTGTGGTCGCCGTTCTCCAACCTCTGGCTCTACCGGGAGACGACGGACGTGGTCGCGGCCACCGCGCAGGGGCTGCGGATCGCGCTCGGCTCCGACTGGTCGCCGTCGGGGACCAAGCACGTGCTGGGCGAGCTGAAGGTGGCCGACGGCCTCAACCGCGACGAGCTGGGCGGCCACTTCGACGACCGGGCGCTGTGCGACCTGGTCACCGCCGACCCGGGCGACGCGCTGGCGACCGCCTGGGGGCCGCAGGTGGGGCGGCTGGCGGCCGGCAGCGCCGCCGACCTGCTGGTGCTGGACCGCCAGCAGCCCGGCAAGGACGTGTACCGCGCGCTCATCGACGCCACCGAGCGCCACATCCTGCTGGTGGTCACCCGCGGCCGGCCGCGCTACGGCACGCAGCCGCTGATGACCGCCGCCGGAGCGACGGCCACCAGTGCGATCCAGCCGGCGCCCGGGCTGCGCCGCCGGGTGGCGCTGGACGGAACGGGCGGGGCCGGACCGGACGGCGGCGTCCTGGACTGGCCCGCCGTCAAGCGGGCGCTGGACAAGGTCCACCAGGACCCGCGGGCCGCGTTCCGCGACGCCCAGGACGCGCTGGCCGCGTGGGGCGGATCGCTCGACGACCCCGACGCCCCGCTCGCCCTGTTCGGCGACATGCCCGAGGGCGAGGCGGCGGCCCTGGCCGGTACCGACGACATCCCGCCCGGCCTGGTCGTCCCGGAGCCGGACGCGCTGACCCACGACGCCGCCTTCCTCGCCGCCGTGGACCGCAGCGGCATCCCGGCGCTCCGGCACCTGAAGGACTGCTACCCGTGAGCCCCCGGGTCACCGCCCCGGCCCGCGCCCTGCCGGAGTCCACCGGACTCGACGCCTTCCTCGCGCAGGCCGCCGCCGACCCGCTGCCGCTCGCCGACCGCTACCGGCTGCTGGCCGCCGCCCGCGTCCTGGTCGAGGAGCTGTACGTCCACCTGCCGCTCAAGCGGGCGCGCTACGCCACCGACCCGGTCCAGCGCCTGCGCCTGCTGGAGCGGCGGGTGCCCGCCCTCAGCGAGCTCCAGTTCCACGGCGAACTGGCCGGTGTCTTCCGGGACCTGCGCGACCTGCACACCGTCTACCAGCTCCCCGCCCCGTACCGGGGACAGGTCGCCGTACTCGGCTTCCTGGTGGAGCGCTACCACGACGAGGACGGCGCGCCGCACTACCCGGTCTCCCGGATCGACGACGCGCTGAAGCACGGGGACTTCGACGCCGGCGTCGAACTGGAGCTGTGGAACGGCGTCCCGGTGGAGCGCGCCATCGAACGCGGCGCCGCCGCCCAGGTGGGCTGCAGCCCCGACGCCCGGCTCGCCCGGGGACTGGAGTCGCTGACGCTGCGCCCGCTGCGCACCGCTCCCCCGCCGGACGAGCGCTGGGTGCAGCTCACCTACCGCACCCCCGACGGGCGGCTGCGCGAGACCCGGGTGCCGTGGCGGGTGCGCCCCGCCGACCGGCACCGGGGGCGCGACCAGGACCCGGTGCCCACGCTCGGGACCCACCTCGGCATCGACGCCGGCAACGAGGCCACCCGCCAGGCCAAGCGCGCGCTGTTCGCCCCCGCCCCGGCCCGCCGCTCGGCGGCGCGGGCGCCCCGGGACGTCCTGGCGTTCCGCCGCACGCGCGGGCGCCGCCCGTACGGGTACCTGCGGGTCTACTCGTTCAACGTCACGAGCGCGCGGCGGTTCGCCGAGCAGGTGGCGGCGATCGCGGCGGGCGCACCGGCGGACGGCCTGATCGTCGACATCCGCGGCAACCCGGGCGGCAACATCCTGGCCGCCGAGGCCGCCCTGCGGGTGCTGAGCACCGGCCCCGTCGACCCGGTCCGCTTCGCGCTGCCGACCTCCCGCGCCGCGCTCGCCCTGGCCCGCGCCAACCCGGCCTTCCGCCCGTGGGCGCCCTCGATCCGCGACGCGGTGGAGAGCGGCGAGCCGTACTCCCAGGCCTTCCCGCTCACCGACCCGGACGCGGTCGCCGACGGCCTGCCGCGCTACCCGGGGCCGAAGGTGCTGATCGTCGACGCGCTCAGCTACTCGGCCGCCGACATCTTCGCCGCCGGGTTCGCGGACAACGGGCTCGGCCCCGTCCTCGGGACCGCCGGGACCACCGGCGCGGGCGGCGCCAACGTGTGGACGTACGAGCTGCTGGGCGTCTGGCTGCCGGACCTGCTGGGCCCGCTGCCGCGCGGGGCCGGGTTCCGGGTCGCGCTGCGCCGCGCCACCCGCGCCGGGGGCAACGCCGGCGTCCCCCTGGAGGACTTCGGCGTAACGGCCGACCCGCTGCACCGGCTGACCCGACGTGACGTCCTCGGCCACAACCGGGACCTGCTGGCGGCGGCCTCCGCACTGCTGTCCTGAGCAGCCGAGGTCCGACCGCCTCCGGCCCATCCTTCCCGTCGTTTCCCCTTTGCCTCCACGGCTGCCCGCAGCCCTGCTTCGGACCCCCTGAACATCCCTCCAGTGCGTCATAATTGACGTGACGTCAGCCCCCTTCCGCAGATCTGCCCAGAAGGGGTGGTTTAGCTCCTCGCACTCCGCTGATTCCGGGAATCCGCCACCAGGATGGACTCCGGCGCTTCGCCCGCGAAGCACCGCCCGTCCCCCTCCGATTCCCGGATCCCCGAAGCGAGGAACGATGAAGCTCCTGCGTGCCCTGTCGGTGGCGGCCTCGGCCGCCGTGCTGAGCACCCTCTCGCTGACCGGCCAGACGGCGCCGGCCTCCGCCGCCGACTCGTTCGTGGTCAGCGAGTCCCAGTTCAACCAGCTCTTCCCTGCCCGGAACTCCTTCTACACCTACCGCGGCCTGGTCGACGCGCTCGGCGCCTACCCGAAGTTCGCCGCCTCCGGTGATACCGCCACCCGCAAGCGCGAGGCGGCGGCCTTCCTCGCCAACGTCAGTCACGAGACCGGCGGGCTGAAGTTCGTCGTCGAGCAGAACACCGCCAACTACTCGCACTACTGCGACAGTTCACAGCCGTACGGCTGCCCGGCCGGCCAGTCCGCCTACTACGGACGCGGGCCGCTGCAGCTGAGCTGGAACTTCAACTACAAGGCGGCCGGCGACGCCCTCGGCATCGACCTGCTGCACGACCCGTACCAGGCGGAGAAGAACCCGGCGGTGTCCTGGAAGACCGCGCTCTGGTTCTGGAACACCCAGAGCGGCGCCGGCCGGATGACCCCGCACGACGCCATCGTCAACAACAAGGGCTTCGGCGAGACGATCCGCAGCATCAACGGCGCGCTGGAGTGCGACGGCAAGAACCCGGGCCAGCGCGACGACCGGATCAACCTCTTCAAGAAGTTCACCGCCACCCTGGGCACCGACGTCGGCGGCGGCAACCTCTCCTGCTGACCCGGTGACCGGGGCGGAAGGGGGGAGACGGCCGCACCGGCTCCTCCCCTCCGTCCACGGCTCCGCGCACGGCACGACCGGCCGTGTCAGCGGGAGGCGAACCAGTCCCACAGCTGGGTGGCGGCCACCGCGGCACCCGCCGAACACCGCACCGCACCGCAGCGGCTCGACCGCCGGCGGGGCGCCGCCGGTGACGGAGCCCGCCGACCGGCCGGCCCGTGGGCCGGCCGGTCGGCGGGCTCCCCGCGCCGCGAGGCACCCGGGAGTCATGACGGGGGCGGCCGGCGGGTGCGACCCCGGCCGTCTCATATCGGCGTGCGCGGTGCCGGGCCGGGCTCGCGCAGGGCGGCCAGCAGGTGGCCGAGGGCCGGCGAGCGCGGGCCGGCGGGGTGGGCGAGGACGGTGGGGACGGTGAGCGCGGCCAGCGGGCGGACGGCGGTGCGCGGCAGCCCGGGGAGGCCGTTGACCTCGTAGAACACGGTCCAGGACGGCTCGGGGGCGGTGCCGATCTCGGCGAGGGTCTCGCGCAGGGTGGTGAACGGTTCGCCGGGCGGCGGGTCGGCGGCTACGGCGCGGCAGGCCTCGGTGACGAGGGCGTGGAAGCCCGGGTTGCGGTCGCGGGGGGCCAGGCGCAGGGGCAGCCGGGCGAGCCGGGCGA
Organism: Kitasatospora sp. NPDC002551; assembly: GCF_040296005.1. Classification (NCBI taxonomy): domain Bacteria; kingdom Bacillati; phylum Actinomycetota; class Actinomycetes; order Kitasatosporales; family Streptomycetaceae; genus Kitasatospora; species Kitasatospora sp. NPDC002551. The sequence goes on from NZ_JBEOWI010000014.1 coordinate 107,425, forward strand.
GATCCGGCGAGGGCTCGGCGGCGAGCGGGTGGTCGGCGGGCAGCGCCACGTGGAGGGGGTCGCGCCAGACCGGGAGGCGGACGAGGCCGGGGGTGTCCGGGGCCGGGCGGAACAGCGCGGCGTCCAGGCGTCCCGAGCGCAGGGCGTCCAGCCGTTCGGCGGGCGGCGCCTGGCGCAGGCGCACCCGCAGGCCGGGGGCACGGGCGGCGAGGCGGGCGAGCGCGGCGTCCAGGCGGCCGTCGGGGGTCTGCACCACCCCGAGCCGCAGCACCCCGTCCGTCCCGTCCCGCAGCGCGGCGGCGCTGTCGCGGATCCGGTCGGCGGCGGCGAGGGCGGCGCGGGCCTGCGGGAGGAGGCGCTCGCCGGCGGTGGACAGCCGGGTGCCGCGGGTGGAGCGGTCGAACAGCGGCACCCCGAGTTCGCGCTCCAGCCGGCCGATCTGCGCGCTCACCGCGGACTGGACGATGACGAGGCGTTCGGCGGCCCGGCCGAAGCCGCCCTCCTCGGCCACCGCCACGAAGTACTGGAGCTGCCTGAGTTCCACCCCGCCCGCCTCCGGTCATCTCGATCGGCGATCACGGTGGTCTCCAACCGCCGCTGGCTCCCGATCCATCCCGCCGGTCGAATGGTGGCGTACGGCGGGAGCTCGGACGAAGAACGAAGGGAACGGCACATGACGGCGGAGCGGGCAGGGGCGATCGTGGTGCGGGCGGAGGACGCCGAGCGGGTGGAGCTGCCGGCGGGCGGGGCGTTCGGGCTGCTGGTGGACGGGGACGCCACGCGCGGCGCGCTCGGCGCCAACCGGCTGACGCTCGGCGTCGGCGCGAACGGGGCCCGGCCGCACCACCACGCGGTGTCCTGGGAGTTCTTCCAGGTGCTGGACGGGGCGGCGGAGTTCCTGCTGGGCGAGGAGCTGGTGACGGTGGCGGCGGGCGGGGCGGTCGCGGTGCCGCCGCTGCTGCCGCACGCCTTCGGGGCGGCGGCCGGGAGCACGGCGGACCTGCTGGTGGTCGCGGCGCCGGGGGTGCGGCGCTTCGGGTACTTCCGCGCGCTCGGGGACGTGACCCGGGGGCGGCTGCCGTTCGAGGACCTGCGGGCCCGGCAGGAGGAGTACGACGTGTACTTCGGCGCGAGTGCCGTGTGGGAGGCGGCGCGCGGTTGACGGACGGACGGTCCGTCGGCGTCCGATCGGCGGATTCACGGCCGGGCGGCGCCGGTTTCCGGGTGCGCCGGCGCGGCCCGGGGCGGGGGGCCGCCAGCAGCGGGAACGCCCGCGCGCCGGCGGGCGCGCCCGGCACGGCGCAGTCGAACGGATCGGCATTCCCGTGAACGACGGGAAATGGCAGCGGAGTTGGATGGTGTGCGATCTCCGCGTGGAAAGCCGCCGGGGCGCCGTCGCGCCAGGTGATCGGGCCGACACCTTCCGCAGTCACTCGGATCACAGGAGAGCGCCCGGACAGCGCCGGTCCCGTTCACATGTCAACCACACCTCCTTGAAGCGACATCCTCAACAACCATTGTGGCTCCGCAGGCTCGGCGGGTAGAGTCCCGGTCCGCCGAGCACCGAACACGTGCTCGCACGGCATTCTTTGGGGCGGGCATGACAAATAACCGCAACATCAACGGGGCCACTTCCGACGTGATTGACGCGTTCACGGAAACCGTGCGCCGATATCCCGGGCGACCGGCGATCGTCCACCACGGAAAGGACCTCAGTTATCGCCAACTGCACGAAATGGCAGGCCATTTGGCCGAGCGAATCGGCACCGCGCCGGGCGTGGTGGCGGTTCCGGCGGTGCACACCCCGGACACCGTCGTCGGGCTGCTCGGCATCCTCGCCGCCGGCGGCACCTACTGCCCGGTCGACCCGGCGTTCCCGCCGCAGCGGCAGCAGGAGATGCTCACGGCGGCCGGCTGCCGCACCACCCTCGGCCTGGACCCCGAACTCCGCCCGGCCCCGGCCGGGTTACCGCGATTAGCGGAGACCGCCCGAGGCGGCGCGGGGGAACCCGGACCGCAGCCGCCGGCCTATCTGCTCTTCACGTCGGGTTCGACCGGGCAGCCGAAACCCGTCGTCACACCGAGGCGGGCGATCTCCGCCACCGTCGACTCGCTGCGCACCCTGTTCGGCCTCACCGCCGGGGACCGCGTGCTCCAGTTCGCCTCGCTGAACTGGGACACCTGCTTCGAGGAGATCCTGCCGGCGCTCACCACCGGCGCCGCGCTCGTCCTCGACCGCGAGGCGCACAGCGGATCGTTCCCGCGCTTCCTGCGACTGGTCGAGCGCGAGCGGATCACCGTGCTCGACCTGCCCACCGCCTTCTGGCACGAACTGGTCCTCCACCTGGCCGAGGAGGGCGGCGCACTGCCCGGCTGCGTCCGGCTGCTGGTGATCGGCGGCGAGGCCGCCAACCCGGCCCGGCTCGCCGACTGGGCCGCCCTCGACACCGGGCGGATCCGGCTGCTCAACACCTACGGGTCCACCGAGACCACGCTGATCACCCATGCCGTCGACCTGCACGGCCCGCTGGCCGCCGGCCGCGACCGGCCCTGGGCGCCCGGCGACCGGGTACCGATCGGCCGGGCCCTGCCCCACGTGCTCGAACGGATCGACGAACGCGGCGAGTTGCTGATCGGCGGACCCGCGGTGGCGCTCGGCTACCTCGGCCTGCCGGAGGCCACCGCGGCCCGCTTCACCGAGGACGCCGAGGGCGTGCGCTGGTTCCGCACCGGCGACCGGGTGAGCCGCGCACCGGACGGCGCGCTCACCCACCAGGGCCGCATGGACGGCGAGTTGAAGGTGCGCGGGATCCGGGTCGACCCGGCCGAGGTGGAGGCGCACCTCGGCGGCCACCCGGGCGTGCAGGCCGCGGCGGTGACGGGGGCGAGCCTCGCCGGCCGCTCCGCGCTGGTCGCCTACCTGGTCCCGCGCGCCGGGGCGGACACCGCGACCCTGGCCGCCGAGGTCCGCGGGTACCTGCGGGACCGGCTGCCCGGCCACCTCGTGCCCAGCCGGATCACCGTCGTGCCCGAGCTGGTGCTCACCGCGAGCGGCAAGGTCGACCGGGCCGCCTCGCACCGCCGCCACGGCGCCGCCGCACCGGCCCCGGCGCGCTCGTAGCCCCCCTGCAGACCTCCCCCCTGCCCGCGCGCCCGGACCCGGGCCCGCGCGAACGAACGGTCCCCCTCACCCGGTGCCGCCCCGGCGCACCGCACACCCGACGGTCCTAGGAGAGCCTCGTTGAGCAGCGTAGACACCACCCCCGCCGACACGGAGGGCGTGGCGGCGATCTTCCGCCGCGTCCTGGAGACGGACGACGTCGCGGCGGACTCGGACTTCTTCCTCCTGGGCGGCGACTCCCTCATCGCCACCCGCGTGCTGAGCGCGGTCGCCCGCGCCTACCGCGTCGAGCTGTCCTTCGAGGACTTCGTGCTCGCGCCGACCCCGGCCGGCCTCGCCGAGCTGATCGCGAGCGCCGGATGAGCGGCGGCAGAGCGCGCTCCGCCGTCGTCGTCGGCGCCGGGCCGGCGGGGCTGACCGCCGCCGAGGGGCTGGCGGCCCGCGGCGTCGGGGTCACCGTGCTGGAGGCCCGCGAGCGGGTCGGCGGACGGACCCACGGGATCGAGGTCGCCCCCGGCGCCTGGATCGACGCGGGCGCCGCCTACCTCGGTGCCCGGCACACCGAACTCCTGACCCTCATCAAAGAGTTGGGCCTCCACACCAGCCCCACCACGATGCTCGGCGCGAGCCGCTTCGCGCTCGGCGGCGGCGAGGACAGCGCGCACGCCACCCGGGACGGCCGGTTCCCGCCGCTCAACGCGGTGGCGCTCGGCGAGCTCTTCGACCACCTCGCCGACCTGACCGCCGTCGTCCGGCCGGAGGCGCCCTGGCTCACCCCGGACGCCGAGCGGCTGGACACCCTCACCGCCGCCGAGTGGGCCGGGCAGTACCTCACCCACCCGGACGCCCGACTGTTCTTCCCGCTCTTCCTGGGCGAGATGATGGCCGCCGACCCGGCCGACGTCTCCGTCCTGCACATGGCCTTCTACCTGCGCTCGGGCGGCGGCCTGCGCTACCTCAACGCCTTCGAGGGCGGCGCCCAGCAGGACCGGGTCGCGGGCGGCGCGCACCTGCTCTGCGAGCGGCTCGCCGCCCGGGTGGACGGGCGGCCGCACGGCGCCGTGCGGCTCGGCGAGGCGGTGCGGGCCGTCGCCCAGGACGCCGACGGGGTCACCGTGCACACCGAGCGCGGCGCCGCGTACCGGGCCGACGTCGCGGTGGTGGCGCTGCCGCCGCTGCTCGCCGACACCCTCGACCTGGGACCCGAGCCGCCGGCCCGCCGGGCGGGCGAGCGCACCGGGCGCGGCTGCGCCGTCAAGGTGAACCTGGTCTACCCGTCGCCGCTCTGGCGCGAGCACGGGCTCTCCGGGTGGTCGGTCAACGCGGAGGGCCCGCTGCTCTCCACGGTGGACGACTCGCCGGCCGGCTCGGAGGCCGGCGTGCTGACCGGCTTCGTCACCGGCGCCGAGGCGCACCGCTACGCCGCACTTGGGCCGCGTGAGCAGCGCGCGGCCGCGGTCGCGCAGGCCGCCCGGCTGTTCCCGATGCTGCCCGAGCCGGTCGGCTTCCATGTCACCGACTGGGTCAACGAGCCCTACAGCAAGGGCTGTTACGCCGCACTCTTCGGGCCGGGCGACTGGCTGCGACTCGGCCCGACGCTGACCGCGCCGCACGGCCGGGTGCACTGGGCCGGCACCGAGACCAGCACGGAGTTCTTCGGCCTGCTGGAGGGCGCGATCCGCTCCGGCCACCGGGTCGTCGCGGAGATCCTCGACGGCGGGGTCTGATCCACCGTCCGGTCCACCGCCCCGGGCACCAGCACCACCCGGCACCGCTTCCCCCTTCGCCCGTGCTCCCGTTCCACAAGAACCGCGGGCCACCCCCCTCTCAGGAGACGCCATGAGCGACCCGAGTTCCTCCCCGAGCACCACCGCGCCCGGCCCGGTCGCGCCGCTCGCCGCCCGCGAGCGGCTGATGGCCGAACCCGGCCTCGGCGCCGGCAACTTCCTCGACCACGCGATCGCCGTGAACCCGAACCGCGCGGTCCCCTTCGCCTACAGCCACCACACCGACCACCGCGGCGCCGTCGTGCTGCGCGGCCACAGCCTGCTCGACCTGGCCGCGCTGCGCGACCGCTACGCCGCCTGGTACCACGCCAACGGCGTGCGCCCCGGCGAGCCGGTCGCCGTGGTGATCGCCGAGGGCCTGGAGCCGCTGCTGCACTTCCTCGCGCTCACCGCGCTGGGCGCCGTCCCGGCCCTGGTCAACGACGCGATGCGGCACGACGTGATGGTCCGCTACCTCAACCACGTCGGCGTGGTCGGCGTGGTGGCCGACGACACCACCCGGCTCGCCGCCGCCTACCGCCAGGACCCGCAGCGCCGGCCCCGCTTCCTCGCGCTCGCCGCCGAGGTGCAGGCCTTCGACGCGGACGCCTCCGGCGGCCTGCCCGCCGCGTACCCCTACCGGCACGCGCCGGACGACGTGGTCGCGCTGATCCACTCCTCCGGGACCACCGGCACGCCCAAGTCCACCATGCTGGCGCACCGCCAGTTCTGGGACGGCAAGCAGCCCCGCATGGTCCGCTTCCCGGCCGAGCCGTACGACCGGCTGATGTCGCTGATGCCGCACACCCACGCCGGCGGCCTCAGCTACTTCCTCACCGCGACCCTGCTCGGCCTGCCGACCGTGGTGATGGCCGACTGGCGCCGCTCGGTGGTCGAGCCGGTGATGGAGGCCTTCCGGCCGACCATGGTCGCCTCCTTCCCGCGCACCTTCGTCGAACTCGCCACCGGGGACCTGCCGGTGAAGGGCGCCGCCAAGGTGCACTCCTGGTTCAACACCGGCGACAGCGCGCACTACGGGCACATCCGCCGGCTGGTGCGGCTCGGCGAGCGCCCGGCCGGACTGATCCGGCCCTGGCTGCTGCCGCAGGAGCGGGCCGACCAACCCGCCCTGCCCGGTTCGCAGTTCGTCGACGGCCTGGGCTCCTCCGAGATGGGCATGGCCCTGTTCGGCCAGGTCACCACGCCGGAGACGGTCCGCGACGACCGCTGCGTCGGCAAGCCGCTGGAGGTGGTGCGCCGGGCCGCCGTGCTGGACCAGGACGGCACTGAGGTGCCGGACGGCACGGTCGGGCTGCTGGCGGTCGACTCGCCCTCGCGCACCCCGGGCTACTGGAACAACGAGCGGCTGACCGCGAGCTTCGAGCTGGCCGGGTACTGGCTGACCGGGGACGTCGCCCGGCGCGACGCCGAGGGCCGGTTCTACCACCTGGACCGCACGGTGGACGTCATCGACACCGCGGCCGGCCCGGTCTACAGCCTGCCGATCGAGGAGGTGCTGCTCGCGGACTGCGCCGAGTTGGTCCGGGACTGCTCGGTGGTCGGCGTGCCCGGCGCCGCCGGCGAGGTTCAACGGCCCATCGCCGTCGTCCAGGTGCAGCAGGAGGCGGCGCAGGCCACCGAGGACGACGTCCTGGAGGCCGCCAACAAGGCGCTCGCGGAGACGGGACTGGCCGCGCTCGCCGCCGTCCGGATCGCCCGCACACCGGAGGAGTTCCCGCTCGGGCCCACCGGCAAGGTGCTCAAGCGCGAACTGCGCACCCGCTTCGCCACCCTCTTCACCGGCCAGTAGCCCCGGGATGGCCGACCACCCCGCGACCCAGGCGCCCCCCGCGCCGCCGCAGCCCTACCAGTACGTCCGCACGCCGCTGGTGGAGCCGGACTGGCGCCGGCTGCCCGGCTGGCGCGACGTGACCGGGGCGCAGTGGCGCGACGCCCAGTGGCAGCGCGCCCACTGCGTCAAGAACACCCGCCAACTGCGCGCCGTAGTCGGCGAGTTGCTGACACCCGAGGTCTACGAGCAGCTCGACGCCGACCAGGCGCGGTTCGCGACCATGCCGCTCCTGGTGCCGCCGCAGCTGCTCAACACCATCGCCGCGCAGGCCCCGACCACCCCCGAGGCGTACACCGCGGCCTTCCTGGCCGACCCGGTCCGCCGCTACATGCTGCCGGTGCACGCCGACCGGCTGCCGCAGTGGCCCAGCCACCCCAAGGCCGAGCGCGACTCGCTGCACGAGGCCGAGATGTGGGTGGTCGAGGGCCTCACCCACCGCTACCCCACCAAGGTGCTGGCCGAACTGGTCTCCACCTGCCCGCAGTACTGCGGGCACTGCACCCGGATGGACCTGGTCGGCACCTCCACCCCGCAGGTCGCCAAGACCCGGCTGGTGCTGCGGCCGGAGCACCGCCAGGAGCAGATGCTCGACTACCTCAAGCGCACCCCCGCCGTGCGCGACGTGGTGGTCTCCGGCGGGGACCTCGCCAACGTGCCCTGGCCGCAGCTGGAGTCCTTCCTGCGCCGGCTGCTGGAGCTGGAGTCGGTGCGCGACATCCGGCTCGCCAGCAAGGCGGTGGTCGGGCTGCCGCAGCACTGGCTGCAGCCGCGGGTCCTGGAGGGCGTGCACCGGGTGGCGACGCTCGCCGCCGGCCGGGCCGTCAACCTCGCCGTGCACACCCACGCCAACCACGTCCGCTCGGTGACCCCGCTGGTCGCCGAGGCCGCCCGGGCGCTGCTCGACGCGGGCGTGCGGGACGTGCGCAACCAGGGCGTGCTGATGCGACGGGTCAACGACACCCCCGAGGACCTGCTGGACCTCTGCTTCGCCCTCCAGGGCGAGGCGAACATCCTGCCGTACTACTTCTACCTCTGCGACATGATCCCCAACGCCGAGCACTGGCGGACCAGCCTGCACCAGGCGCAGCGCCTCCAGGAGGCGATCATGGGCTATCTGCCCGGCTACGCCACCCCGCGCCTGGTCTGCGACGTGCCGAGGCTCGGCAAGCGCTGGGTGCACCAGGTGGTGGCGTACGACCGCGAACGCGGCATCTCGTACTGGACGAAGAACTACCGCACCGGGCCGGAGGCCCGCGAGGCCGGCTCCGCCCCGGCCGGGCACGACGCGCTCGACCGCCTCCACCCCTACTACGACCCGGTGGACACCCTCCCCGACGCCGGCCGCCGCTGGTGGGCCGAGCGGGCCGGGCAGCCCGCACCCCAGGAAGGAGCAGCACGGTGAACCCCGCCGCCCCGCAGCACCCCGGTCCCGCCGCGCCCGATCCCGGCCCGCTGCGCCGGATGTGCTGGATCTTCCCCGACCGCGAGTCCACCCGGATGACCGCGACCTGGCGCCACTTCTTCTGGGACCTCTACGCCGAGGTGGCCGAGGAGCTGGGCCTCACCTGGTGCCGGCACGCTCCGGAGGCGGTCACCGTGGACGCCACCGACCCGGCCCGCCCGCTGGTGTACGTCGACGGGGAGCCGGTGACCCCGCAGGACACCCTGTTCATCACCGCGCTGTACTCGCTGCCGTACCAGTCGATGGACGTGTTCAACCAGTACGCGCTGTACGCGGTGCTGGAGCAGGCCGGCTTCTACCTGCCCTTCCCCCCGCACATCTCGCTGATCGGCAACGACAAGCTGGCCACCGTCCTGCACCTGGCCGACTCGCCGGTGCCGCCGATCCCGTCGATCCGCATCGGCACCGGCCGGGACATCGCCAAGCACCGGTACGAGGTGGCGCTCGACGGTCTGACCTACCCGGCGATCGTCAAGCCGGCCGGCTGGTGCGGCGGTGGCGGGATCAACCTGGCGCGCGGACCGGAGGACATCCGGGGCCTGGCCAGCCTCGCCCAGGGCGGGGACACCACGCTGGTCGCCCAGCCCTACCTCGGCGACGGCACCGTGGACTACCGCGTCTACGTGATCGACGGCGAGCCGTACGCGGCGCTGCGGCGGGTGCCCGAGCCCGGCTCGCCGGTGGCCAACGCCAGCCGCGGCGGGACCATGGACTTCCCGCCCGTGCCGCCCGAACTGGCCGAGGCCACCGCGTACTTCGCGAAGAAGCTGGCGATCCCGTTCTTCTGCGTGGACTTCCTCCACGACGGCGAGCGGTACTGGTTCTCGGAGCTGGAGCCGGACGGCGTGATCGCCCCGGACTTCGACGACCCGGGGCGCGTCCTGCAACGCGACATCACCCGGGCCCGGTTCACCGCCTACCGCAACGCCCACGCCACCTGGCTCGCCGGTGGCACCCCGCAGCCCACCACCCCCCGATCGGAAGACCGATGACCGACGCCTTCTCCCTGCCGCCCGACGCGGCCGAGGCCCGACTCGCCGTCGCCACGGCGACCTTGGAGCGGCTGCGCACGGTGCCCGCGCTCGCCGGGCACTACACCGCCCACCCCGGCGCCGTCGGCACCCTCGACGCGCTGGCCGCGCTGCCGCCGCTGCTCAAGGACGACCTGAACGCCGCCCTCGCCCACCTGGAGCCGCGCTCCGACACCGCCGCCACCTGGCTGTTCCAGAGCGGCGGCTCCACCGGCGCGCCCAAGGTCGGCTACGCGCCCACCGGCTTCTACATGGCCGGCGTGCACGCCCACTGGCAGGCCCTGGAGCGCGAGGACGTGTTCGCCAACGCCTGGGGCGCGGGCCGGATGTGGGGCGCGCACTTCCTGGCCGCCGCGCTGGCCGACCGGGCCGGCTGCCGGGTGATCGCGCTCGGCTCGATCACCCGGGAGGAGTACCCGGACTGGCTGGCCTTCCTCGCCGACCGGGGCGTGACCGCGATCGGCGGCACCCCGAGCGTGCTGCGGCTGTGGTTCGCGCACGCCCGCGCCGCCGGGATCGAGCTGCCGGCCCTGCGCAAGGTGCTCTGGCTCGGCGAGGCCTGGCAGCCCCAGCTGGAGGAGGACCTCGCGGCCGTCGCGCCGCGGGCCCGCCGCTGGGGCATGTTCGGCTCCACCGAGACCTGGGTGGTCGCCACCAACACGCCCGACTGCCCCGCCGACACCTTCCACCCGCTGCCCGAGCAGCTGGTGCACGCGGGCCCGGACGGGCTGCTGGACTTCACCACCCTGAACCCGGAGATGCTCAACCCGGTGCTGCGCTACCGCACCGGCGACGCGGGCGAGCTGACCTCCTGCCCGTGCGGGCGGCCGGGCCGGGCGATGCGGGTGCTGGGGCGGCGCGACAACGTCGTCCAGGTGCGCGGCCTCGGGCTGCACGTGGACGAGCTGGTCGCCCGGGCGGAGGGCGCGCCCGGAGTCTCCCGGGCGCAGGTGGTGATCACCGAGGACGGCGGCCGGGCCACCGGCGTGGACGTGCTGCTGCTGGCCGACCCGGGCGCCGGGGTGGACACGGCGGCGCTGCGCGCCGGGCTGCTGGCCGACACCTTCACGCTGAGCACCGCCTTCCAGCACGACCCGGAGCACGTCACGGTCCGGGTCACGGACGCGCTGGTCGGCAACGACCGCACCGGCAAGACGGCCTCCTTCGTGGTCCGCGAGGCCGGGGTCCGCGAGGGCGTGGTCCGCGAGGCCTCTGTCGCTTCGCAGGCGCCCGGGGAGGCCTCGTGAAGCTGCGGCGGCCGGAGGACCTGGGCCGCGGCTTCAACCTGTTCTGGAGCGGCCAGACCATCAGCGTGGTCGGCGACCGGATCACCGTTTTCGTCGTCCCCACCCTGATGATCTTCGTCCTGCACGCCTCCGCCCTCCAGGTCGGCGTGGTGGCGATGGCCCAGTACCTCGGCATCCCGCTGCTCGGCCCGGTCGCCGGGGTGCTGGTCGACCGCTGGGACAAGCGCCGCACGATGCTCGTCTGCGACCTGCTGCGGCTGGCCGCCGTCCTGGTGATCCCGCTCGCCTACTGGCTGGACTTCCTCTCCACCGCGCTGCTGTTCGGCTGCGTGGCGGTGATCAGCGGCGCGACCATCTTCTTCAACGTCGGCTACCTGATCGCCGTCCCGGCCGTGGTCCCCGAGGACCGGATGGTGCGCGCCTACTCCCGGCTGGAGGGCAGCAACTCGGTCTCCGAGGTGGCCGGCCCCTCGATCGCCGCCGGCCTGTACAGCGCGCTCGGGGTGGGCGCGCTGGTGGTGGACGCGGCCAGCTACCTGGTGTCCGCCGCCTGCTTCCGCGCCATGCCGCCGTGGGGCGAGCGGACCGTCGTCGAGGGCACCGTGTGGGAGCGGCTGACGGCGGGCTTCCGGATGAACTGGGCCGACCCGGTGCTGCGCCGGGTGGTACTGGCGGCCGTCGTCCTCAACTCCGGCGGGCCGGTCTTCGTCACCGTGCTGCCGGTGCTCGCCTACCGGGGCCTCGGCGTGTCGGTCGGCGTGCTGGGCGCGGCCATGTCGGTCGGCGCGGTGGGCGCGCTGATCGGGGCCGTGGTCGCGCCCCGGATCAGCGGGCGCCTCGGCCTGGGCCGGACGCTGGCCTGGTCGCTGCTGCTGCACTGCCTGGTCGGCCTGGGCGTGCTGGCCGCGCCCGCGCTGCCCGCCGGGCCGGTGATCGCGGTGACCATGGGCTGCTACGGCTTCTTCATGTCCTGCATCAACGTGTGCAGCGCGCCCACCCGGCAGTCGCGGATGTCCGCCGAGCACCAGGGCGTGATGCACGCGGCGTTCCGCACCGTCACCTGGGGCGTGATCCCGCTCGCCGCGCTGGTCGGCGGCTTGGCCGTCACCGCGCTCACCGGGCCGCTGGGCATCCGGGACGCCGCGCGCTGGGTGATGGCCGGCGGCACGCTGCTGGCGGCCTGCTCCTTCCTGCCCGCGCTCGGCATCCAGCCCCGGCTGGACGCCGCCGCCCGCGAGCCGAAGGCCCAACCATCGGACACCGCACCGGAGTTGTCGGAGAGCGCGTCATGACGGCAAAGGACGTGCTGCTGATCACCGGCTGCTCCTCCGGCATCGGCCTGGCCACCGCGGTGGCCGCCGCCCGCGCCGGGTTCACCACCGTGGCCACCCTGCGCGACCCGGCCCGCGCCGACGCCCTGCTGAAGGCCGCCGAGCTGGCCGGGGTCACCCTGGACGTCCGCCGGCTGGACGTCACCGACCCGGCGTCCGTCGCCGCCTGCGTCGACGGCGTGGCCGCGACGTACGGGCGGCTGGACGCGGTGGTCAACAACGCCGGCGTCTCCAACTTCGACCCCACGCTGGAGATGTCCACCGACGCCGCGCTGCGGGCGAACCTGGAGGTGAACTTCTTCGGCGTGATCGCCGTCAGCCGCGCCGCCCTGCCGCTGCTGCGCGCCGCCGGCGGCCGGCTGGTCACCCTCGGCAGCGTGCACGGGGTGGTCGGCCAGCCGTTCAACGAGGCCTACTGCGCCGCCAAGTTCGCCGTCGAGGGCTTCATGGAGAGCCTCGCCCCGGTGGCCGCCGCGCACGGCGTACGGGTCTCCGTGGTCGTCCCCGGCTTCGTGCCCGACACGGCGTTCGGCGTCTTCCCGGACATCGACCGCCGCACCATCGCGGCCGCCTCCGGCCCGTACGCGCCGACCTTCGCCGACTACCTGGCCTGGGTCGGCGGCCAGGGCTGGGAGGCCGCCGGCCAGCCGGCCGCCGGGGTCGCCGAGGTGGTGGTGCGCACGCTGCGCGCCGAGCGGCCCGCCTTCCGCGTGCCCACCAACGCCTGGGCCGCCGGCCACCTGGCGCACAAGCTCGCCGACCCGGACGGCTCGGCCGTCCAGGCCCTCGCCCGCACCTGGATCGGCCGCGCCGACCAAACGAACTGATCACCCGTCAGGAGCCCCCGCATGCCCGCCAAACCCCTTGCCGAGCTGGTCGACTTCGCCCGCCGCAACTCGCCCTTCTACGCCGAGCTGTACCGGGACCTGCCGGCGCGCGTCGAGCACCTCGCCCAGCTGCCGCTGATCGAGCAGACCGCCTTCTGGGCCGCCAACTCCTGGCCGGACAACCGCCTGCTCACCGGCCCGCTGCTGGACGCCGGTGTCTACAAGACCGGCGGCACCACCGGCGTCCCCAAGTTCTCCCCGTGGACGCGCACCGAGCACGCCGACTCGGTCACCGCCTTCGGCGCGGGCCTGGTCCAGGCCGGCCTCAAGCCCGGCCACCGGGTCGCCAACCTGTTCTGGGCCGGCGAACTCTACGGCGGTTTCCTCTACATCGAGAACGCCCTGCACCACGCGCCGGTCGACAACGTCCGGCTGCCCGTCGGCGCCGCGCCCGACCCGTACGTGGCCGACCTGATCCACGACTTCGGTGTGGACGTGCTGGCCGGGGAGCCGATGAAGCTCAGCTCCGTCGCCGAGCACCTCGTCAAGCAGGGCCGGCCCGCCGAGCGGATCGAACTGCTGCTGTTCGGCGGGGACCTGCTCTTCGCCGACCTGCGGCCGATCCTCGCCCGGGCGTTCCCCAACGCGGCCGTCTCCTCGATCGGCTACGCCTCGGTGGACGCCGGTCTGGTCGGCGCGCCGGTGCCCGGCGACGACGTCCGGGTGCACGAGGCCTTCCCGAACCGCACCGTGGTGGAGCTGGTCGACGACGTGACCGGCGAGCCGGTCACCGGGCCCGGGGTGCCCGGCCGGGTGGTGGTCACCAACCTGTTCCGCACCCTGATGCCGATCCTGCGCTACCCGACCGGCGACCGCGCCGAGTGGGTCGACGTGGAGCGCGGGCGGTTCAGGCTGGTCGGCCGCTCCACCGAGGGCGCCCGGGTCGGCACGGTGGCGATGCCGACCGAGGAGATCCGCGCCGTCCTGCTGGCCCACGACCCGGACCGGGTCATCTCCGGGATGCAGCTGGTGCAGCGGCGCTGGGAGGGCAAGGACGGGCTGATCCTGCGCCTGGGCTTCACCGAGGAGCCGCCGGCCGGCCTGGCCGAGCAGCTGGTCGAGGCGGTGTACAAGGCGCGTCCGCTCTACCCGGACGACGTGGCGGCCGGGGTGATCCACGACCTGGTGGTGGAGTGGGTGCCGCGCGCGGAGCTGGTCACCAACCCGCGCACCGGCAAGCTCCAGCAGGTCGTCGACGAGCGCCCGCCGGCCTGACACCCGCCCGGGCGGGGGGCTTCGCGGCCCCCTGCCCGGATGTCAGCGCGCGTGCGGCGTTCCGGCCAGCATCACGCTCTGGCCGCGGAATTCCGCGATCACCTTTTCCGCCGCATTCCGCACCGTCACGTCGTAAACACCGGTCCGCCCGGAACGCGTGCGTTCCACCGCCTCGGCCGTCAGTTCCTCCCCCACCGCGGCCGGCGCCAGGAAGGTCACCTGCGCGGCCTGGGCGACCGTCACCGGGCCGTAGCTGTTGCAGGCGTAGGAGAACGCCGCGTCGGCGAGCAGGAAGAGAAAGCCGCCGTGGGCGATGCCGTGCCCGTTCACCATGTGCGGGCCGACCGTCATCCGCATCACGGCCCGCCCGGTGGACACCTCGTCGAGCGCGATGCCCAGGCCCTGGCACGTCCGGTCGCGCTCGTACAGCGCGGCCATCCGGGAACTCGGCACGGCGGCCTCCGCCGAATCGGCGGAATCCGTGACGGCCGCGGTGTCCACGCTCATGACGCCCTGCTTTCCCCGGGAACAGCCCGAAACGTTCGGTGTGCCGTGCGTGCGTATTGCACCCGCATTACACCGAGGCCCGCGACGGGCTGTCAACGGTCAACAGGCGTGAACGGAAAGTCCGTCCGGGGAACTCAGAGCAGCCGCTTGATGTCCCCGCGGGCACGGTAGAACGAGCCGCTGCCGGACTCCAGCACCTCCGCCACCAGGTACCGCGCGCCCGCGACCCGGATGTCCTTCGGGAACTGCACCCGGCGCATCGGGTCGTAGCCCGGCGAGACCACCCGCACCCGCAGCCGGGTGCCGTCCTGCACGCACTCGACCTCGATGCCGCCCGCCGCGCCCGCCGAGCCGACCGTCACCGACTCGATCGCGGTACCGGCCACCGCCGCCGTCCAGCCGCTGCCGTCCACCTCGGCGGCCTGCGGCAGCCGGCCCTCCTCGGCCGCCCGCACCGCCGCCTCGCTCGCGTCCAGGCAGACCAGCGAGCCGTCCGTGGTCACCAGGTAGAGCCGGCCGTCGCGGTACTGCATGCTGTACGCCGAGCCGCAGCCGGTCCCGAGCTTCCACAGCCGGGTGCCGTCCGCCGCGAAGCAGTACACCGAGGAGTGGTTGTCGCCCGCGAACACGTAGCGGCCGTCGGGCGAGGCCGCGCAGGAGAACACCGAGGCGTCGCAGCGGTAGCGGGCCACCTCGGAGCCGTCCGCCTTGCGCAGCCGGTGCACCGAGCCGCGCGAGGTGCCGGCGAACACCTCGTCCCGCTCCTGCCAGCCGAACAGCACCGCGCCGTCGGTGGCGGTGTGCCAGACCGGGGCGCCGCCGCGCGCGGCGTACCGGGCCACTCCGCGCGAGTGGCCGTGGTAGACGCCGTCGCTGTCGCAGCGCACCATCCAGCCCTGGTTGCCCTCGGCCGAGCGGCGCCACTGGAACTCGTCCTCGTGGTCGACGGTGGTGATCCCGCCGCGCGCGTCGGCCACGCCGAGCACGCCGTCGTGGATGTCCAGCCAGTAGATGTCGACGTCCTCGGCTATCTCGTACGCCACCCGCGGCACCTTGCCGCCCAGGTCGTACACCTTGCCGTCGTCGCACCCGGCGTAGATCCACCAGTCGTCGGCGACGATGCACTTGACGCCGTCCGGCAGGCCGTAGCGGCCGGTCACCTCACCGTCGTGGGTGAGCGTGTAGACGTCGCCGCGCTCGTTGCCGACCCAGGCGTGCTCCTCGCCGACGAAGATGCCGAACGCCGCCGCGCCGGAGCGGAAGCGCCACAGCACCGGCGCCTGGCGGGCCGTCGAACGGCTGCTGACGATCGCCCGGCGGGTCACCGCCCGGCGCTGGCGCACCCCGCGCACCGCCGGGGCGTAGCCCTTGCGGACCTTCTCGCCGATCTTCTTGGCCGCGGCCGACGCGGCCTTCTCCGCCGAGGGGTAGCCGGTGGTCCTGGTCTGACCGCTCTCACCGATCCGCCCGTAGGTGATGGTGACGTCCGCCCCGCTGACCAGGACCTCGTAGAACTTGTGCGCGCTGCCGCTGTCCTCGGACAGCTCCAGGTAGGTCGACTGCGCGTCGGTGGCGGTGGCTGACATGGCGTGGGCCCCTTCCGGGCACGGCGTGACGGGGGTGCGAGGCGCGGCGGGCGCGGAGCCCGGCGACACCTCAGAACCTAGCCGCCCGCACCGACAACGGGCCGACCGGGCGCGGGGTCTGCCCGAACGGACCTTCCGTTCCCGCCGGCCGCTCTGGGAGCATCGTCCGCTATCCGGTCACCAGGCACCGGGATCGGGCCTGCCCGCGCCGGGGAGCGCGGGCCACGGGGGCGGGGAGCGGAACGGATGCAGGACCTCGCGCCACCGCCCGCGTCCGGGCCGCGCACCGGACACCGGCCGGCCCGGTGGGTGCGCACCAGGCTGCGGGCCGCGCCCTGGACGGCGCTGCTGAACGCCGTACTGGCGTTCGCGGTCGTGCTGCTCGCCACCGGCCTGCCCCGCGGCATCGACCGCGCCGAGGACGCCGCCCTGCGCGACTTCCTGCGCGACCGCGGCATCGACGCCACCAGTCTGGTCACCCACGCCGCGCTCCGCCCGGGTGACGGCTCCGCCGACCTGGACGCCGTGGCCGGGCGGCTGCTGGCCCACACCGGCGGGGAGTTCCGCGTCTCGGCGGGCGGACCGGTCTACGGGGTGCGCGGCAGCCAGGTGCGGACCCTCACCGACCCGCAGCTGTCCCGGCCCGACGACGTGCCGCCGAACCTGGCCCTGCGCCACCTCGCCGGGCTCGCCGAGCACGCCGCCCTCGTCGACGGCCGGTGGCCCGCCCCCGTCCCCGCCGACCGGCCGCTGCAGATCGTGGTGTCGCAGGCCGGCGCCGAGAAGCTCAACCTCCGGATCGGCGACGTGCTCACCGAGGAGCCCGACCCCCGGTTCCGGCTGGGCCCGACCCCGGGGACCGAGGTGGTCGGCACCTTCCGCCCCCTCGACGAGGCCGACCCGTACTGGACGGACATCGCCTGCCTCACCCGGCCCTGCCTCAAGATCCCGGACACCTTCGAGCGGAAGCGCCGGTGGGAGGCCACCGGTCTGACCAGCGGCGACGACCTGGACCGCCTGCTCACCTGGGCGGGTGGCGGCCAGCTCTACTGGCGGCTGCCGATCGACCCGGACTCGCTGCGCGCCGACCGGCTGCCCGCGGCCGGTCGCGAGCTGGCGAGCTACCTGACCGGCCCCACCGCCGCCCGGATCACCACCGAGACCGGCCGCCCCGACCTGCGCACCTTCTCCACGCTGCCCGAGCTGTTCGCCCTGGCCACCGCCCGCCGGGACGCCGCCGCGCCGCCGGCCGCGCTCGGCCCGGCCGGGCTCGCCGGCGTCGTCGTGGTCGTGCTGTGCCTGGCCGCCGCGCTGGCCGCCGACCGGCGCGGCCCCGAACTCCTGCTGCTCCAGGCCCGCGGCGGCTCCCGCCGGGGCGTGCTGCGGCGGCTGCTCGGCGAGGGCGCCGCACTCGTACTGCCCGGCGCCGCGCTCGGGACGCTGCTCGCCCTCCTGCTGCTGCCCACCCCGCGCTGGGGCGCCGCCCTGCTCGCCGGGGTGACGGCCACCGGGTTCGCTCTGCTCGCCTTCCCTGCCCGCGCGCTGTTGCTGCTCGGCCCGCGCGCCCGCGCGCGGGGAGGCGCGCGCGACGGTGGCGCGCGCCGGGTCGACGCACGCCGGGTGGTCGGCGAACTCGCCGTGCTCGCCGTCACCGCCGCCGCCGTGGTCGAGGTCCGCCGGCGCGGCGCCGCCCCGCCCGGCGCCGGCCTCGACCCGCTGCTGATCACCGCCCCGCTGCTGATCGCCCTCACCACCGGCCTGCTGCTCGCCCGGCTCCAGCCACCGCTGGTCGGCGCCCTCGCCCGGGCGGTCGGCCGGCGGCGCGGCGCGGCCGGCTTCCTCGGACTCGCCGGCGCCGCGCGCGGCAGCGGCGGCCGCCCGCGCCCCTCCACCCTGCCGATGCTCGCGCTGCTGCTCGCCGTCACCACGGCCGGGTTCGGCGCCGACGTGCTCGACGCCGTCGACACCGGCCGCGCCCGCGAGTCCCGGTACGCCACCGGCGGCGACGTCATGGTCAGCGCCCCCAAGGGCTACGGCCTGGCACCGTCCTTCGTCGAGGCGGCCGGCCCGCTGCCCGGCGTCAGGGCCGCCACCGCCATCACCCTGCTGACCGACGCGGCCGTCCTGCGCCCCGGCCAACCCCACCTCACCATCAGCCTGGTGGTCGCCGACCCGCCGGCCTACGCGGAGATCTCCCGCTCCCTCGGCCGCGGCGCCTTCGACCCGGCGCGGCTCGCCGCCCCCGACGGCCCGCGGTGGCCGGACGGGCGCGAGGACCCCGTCCCCGCCCTCTACTCCCGCGGACTCCTCGACCTGCTCGGCGGCCACGCCGGGGCGGAGCGGATCTACCTCACCAGCACCGGCGAACTGCGCGCCCAGTACGCGGGCACCGTCGGCGCCACCCCCGCGCTGCGCGACTCCACCCACCCGTTCATCGTCCTCCCGGCCGGCCCGGCCACCGCCCGGCTGCCCGAACTCCGCAACCACGGCTACTGGTTCGCCGTCGGCGACATCGACGAGGCGGCCGTCCGGCGGCTGGTGCACGACCTGCCGGTGCACCCGCTGATCGCCGACACCGCCCGGCTGAGCGGCGTCCCCTACGTCGGACCGAGCCCCGAGTCCGTCCCGGACGGCTACCTGGTGAAGACCGCCGCCGGCCTGACCGCCTCGCTCGCCGACGACCCCCTCCAGCGCGCCGCCAACCGGGTGTTCTGGGCCACCACCGCCGGCGCCGGCGCGTTCGCGCTGCTCGCCGCCCTGCTCACCCTGCTGCGCGCCGCCCCGGACCGGGCCGCCGTCCTCGCCCGCCTGCGCACCATGGGCCTGCGCCCGCGCCAGGGCCTGGCGCTGATCCTGGTCGAGACCCTGCCGCAGACCCTCCTCGCGGCGGCCGGCGGCGCGCTCGCCTCGCTCGCCGCCGTCCTCCTGCTCGGCCCGGCCCTCGACCTGTCCGCCCTGCTCGGCACCCGGGTTCCGCCCGGCCTCCCGCTGCGCCCCGCCGCCGTCCTGCCCCCGGCCCTCGCCCTCACCGCCCTGGTCGCGGCCGGCGTCCTCGGCGAGGCCCTGCTGACCGGCCGCCGCCAGATCACCACCGACCTACGGGTGGGCGACGCGCCCTGAGCGCCCGGCAGCTCAGCCGCCCACCGAGGCCAGATACGCGCCGGTCAGCTCCGGCGTGGCGAGCCAGGCGGCGTGGTCGGCGGGCTCGGCATAGGTGTTGGCGAGACGCCGGGCCACCTCCTCGTGCTCCGCGGCGGCCGCGAACACCGCCTGGAGGTGGTCCGGCATCGTCAGCAGCGCCGCCGTCAACGCCACGCCGTGGCGGGCGTGCCGCTCCCAGAACTCCTCGAAGACCCCGGTCATCCACTCCGCGGTGAACGGGCCGTCCCCGCGGTCGACGACCGCCCGCAGGTACGCCTCCGCCGCCCGGGCCGCGCTGTTCGCGCCCTGACCGGTGATCGGATCATTGACCACCACCGCGTCCCCGATCCCCAATACCGCGATCCCGCCGCCGAGTTCGGCCACCGGTCGGCGCACCACCGGCGTGAGCGCGCCGTACAGCGACCCACCGGCGTCGGTGGGCTCGGCCCCGGCCCACAGCTCCGCCTCCCAGGGCAGGTAGGCGCCCATCAACTCCCGCATCCGCTTCAGCTGTTCATCTCCCCCCGGCCGATCACCGAAGCAGTCGAACGCACTGCCCGGCACCGCCTCCCAGAGCAGGATGTCGCACCGCCCCGACAGCGTCAGCGCCGGCTGGAGGTACAACTCCCCCACCCCGGGCACCGCGTGCATCCGCGCCCGCGGCCCGGCCGCCGGATCGGGCGCCCCCACCCCGTGCGCGTACAGCGCCGCCAGCCGCCGCTGCGGCGCGTCGAACGGCGAACGGGCGGCGTCGCGTTCGAAGATCCCGGCCAGCTCGCCGCGCCCCGCCGCGACCACCGTCAGCTCGTGCGCCGCCGCCAGCTCCCGCAGCCCGGCCAGGTCCAGCTCCCGGTACTCCACCCGCCCGCCGCGCTCCTCCACCAGCTCCAGCCAGCGCGCCATCTTCAGCCGCTGGTCCACCGACTGCGCCGGCTCGTCCAGCGTCATGGTGAACTCCAGCGCCCGCACCCCGGGTTCGGGCACCAGCACGGCATCCACCGACCGCACCCCGGGCGCCTCCCGCTCCCACAGGTCCAGCCCCGCCGCCCGCTCCACCCGCAACGCCGGCCCGAACATCGCCTGCGTCGACATCACCCGCCCACCCCGCACCTGAGCCGGCGTCCGCGCCGCGACCACCGTCACCTCGTACCCGCCCACCCCCAACAACCCCAGCGCCACCTGCAACCCCGCCTGCCCCGCCCCCACCACCGCGATCCGCCGCACAGCACACCCTCCGCTTCCTTCACACCTGTCATGACGCTCCGCCAGTTCTACCTCCTCCCCGAGCGGCGGGCCAGACAACACCGGCGGCCCCACCGGAAGTGGTGGGGCCGCCGAATGTCCAGGCCTACGGAAGCACCAGGGCATCGCGGCCGAACCGCTCCGACCACCTGGAGAACGGGCGGGCCGCCGTCAGTCGCGCGGCAGCGGGTGGGAGGAGCTGGGGCGGACGATCAGTTCGGCGGGGAGTTCGACGCCCTCGGTGGGGGTGGGTTCGCCGCGGACCTGGGTGAGGAGGCGGGTGACCAGAGCGGTGGCGATGGGGCGCAGCGGCAGGCGCAGGGAGGTGAGGGGCGGGCGCAGGTGGCGGGCGAGAGGGGTGTCGTGGAAGCCGGTGACGGCGAGGTCGCGGCCGATGTGCAGGCCCTCGGTGCGGGCGGCCTCGTAGATGTCGAGGGCGGCGAGGTCGTTGTCGGCGGCGAGGGCGGTGGGGCGGTCGGGGGCGCGCAGCAGGGTGCGGAGGTCACCGTCGGCGGGCGGGGGGACGAGGGTGAGGCCGAGGCGGTCGGCCTCGCGCCGGAAGCCCTCGCGGCGGGCGGCCAGCCAGGGGAGGGGCCCGGGGGCGCCGACGAAGGCGACCCGGCGGTGGCCGCGGTCGGCGAGGTGGCGGGCGGCGTCGGCGGTGGCGGCCGCGTTGTCGATGTCGACCCAGTGCGGCGGCAGGCCGGGGCCGGTGCGGCCGAAGGCGGCGAAGGGGATGCCGAGGCGGGCGGCGTGGGCGGCGCGCGCGTCGTCGGGCAGGACGTCGGCGAGGATCAGTCCGTCGACGTGGCGGGCGGCCGTCACGGCGTCGATCACCGCCCGGGCGTGCCGCTCCCCCGCCGCCGGGCGCAGCAGCAGCACGTGGTGGCCCTCGGCGCCGGCGGCGTCGACGAGGGCTTCGAGGAAGCCGGCCATCAGCGGGTTGGGGTCGTGCGGGTCGTCGACGGGGGCGAGGTAGCCGATGGTGCGGCGCTCGCCGGTGCGCAGCGAGCGGGCGGACTGGTCGGGCCGGTAGCCGAGCCGGTCGATGGCGGCGGTGACCCGGGCGAGGGTGTCGGGGTGGACGCGGTGCGGGGCGTTGAGGGTGTTGGAGACGGTCTGCCGGGACACCCCGGCCGCGCGGGCGACGTCCGCGACGGTGGTGGCGCGGCGGGCCGGGCGCGGGGCCGGGGTGGTCATCGGCACTCCCTGGACGAGGACGGGCCGGGGTGGCGGGCGGGCCCTCAGATCCGGCGGAGGGTCAGCAGGCCGCCCCGGGGGACGTGGACGGTGGCCCCGCCGTCGAGGTCGACGGTCGAGGTGCCGACGGTGCGGCCGCGGGCGTCCTGGACGGTGGCCTCCGCGCTGCCGTGGCCGCCGGCCAGGCGGACGTCCGGGTCGGCGTCGGCGTTGGCGACCAGCAGCGTACGCCACGTGCCCGCGGCGGCCACCGGCAGCGCCGCGTAGCGGGCGACGACGACCTCGCCCTCGCCGACCGCCGTGACCATCGGGTAGCCGAGGTCCGGGCGGGCCGGGCGCAGCGCGCCGAGCTGCAGGGTGTCGACGTGCGCGCGGGCGACGCCCAGCCAGAAGGCGAGCGCCTCCCGCTGGCCGGCGTCCTGCGCGGCGAGGTCGACGGAGATCTGCGGCACGCCGAACAGGACGTTGATCAGGTGGCAGGCGACCTGCTCGGCCGGTTCGGCGGGGTGCCACATCAGCATGTCGGAGTGGACCGCGAGCGGCCCGGCGATCAGCCGGGTGTCGACGATCCGCTGCCGGTTCTCGTGCGGGCTGAGCGGGCAGTCGGTGGCCCGGACCATGGTGGCGTAGGGCCACAGGCCGGGGCTGACGTAGGGCTGGCGGTGCTCGATCATCGCCTCGGGGCGGGCGGCGTCGACCCGGCGGCGGATCTCGCCGAGCAGCAGGTGCAGGCCCTCGTCGACGGTGGCGCAGTCGGCCTCGGGACCGGGGGCGGGCGGGTCCTGGACGCCGAACCAGTCGATGAAGTCCACCTTGAGCCCGTCCATGCCCCACTCCTCGGCGGCGCGGGCGAGCCGGTCGGCGAGGTGGGCGCGGACCTGCGGGTAGCGGGGGTCGACGACGACGGCGCCGAGGTGGCCGGCGTCGGCGAGGGCGAAGCGGGAGAGGCTGTCCCAGGCGGCGCTGTCCTTGCCGATGAAGGGCAGGGCGTACCAGAGGAGGTAGCGCACGCCGAGGTCGTGGACGCGGGCGACGTGGGCGGCGGTGTCGGGCAGCGAGTGGGGTTCCCAGTCGCCGCAGTGGGCGTAGCCGCGGGTGCGGTCGGTGGTCATCCAGCCGTCGTCGACGATGATCACGTCGAGGCCGAGGTCCTTGCCGAGGGCGGCCTGGCGTTCGACGGCCTCGGGGGTGATGTTCTGGTGCAGGGAGTACCAGGTGGAGTAGGCGGGCAGCCGGGCGGCGTCGGGGACGTGCGCCGGGCGCTCGGCCCCGGCGGCCCACCAGTCGGCGAGGTCGGCGAGGCTGTGGGCGAAGTGGCGTCCGGAGGCGTCGACGCGGACGGTGAGCCGTCCGGCGGCCTGGACCCAGAAGCGGTACTCGCCGGTCTCCTCGACGACGCCGGCGCCGGCCAGCGCCTCCTCGCGGTCGGCGGCGAACGCGCACAGCGTGGTGTCACCGGTGCCGACCAGGGCGGCGACGGGGGCGCCGCGGGAGAGGGTGGTGCGGCGCGGGGCGCTCCAGGCGGCGGGCAGCCAGCCGGTGCCGCGCGGTTCGGGGGTCCAGAACGAGGTGGCGTCGGTGCACGGGACGCGCCATTCGATCCGGACGTCGCCGGTGCCGTCGGGGCCGTCCGGGTCCTCGGCGGTGATCTCGACGACGTCCGCGGCGACGGTGCGCACGCTCGCGGTTCCGGTGACCAGCAGTTCCAGCCGGCCGGCGGCGAGGCCGGGCACGGCGAGCGGACGCGGGCGGGCGGTGGTGGCGGCGGCGTGCGGTTCCCAGATCTCCGCGGCCGCCGTGCCCTCGGCGTTCTCCGTCATGGTTCGGTTCAGCCCTTCGTGGCGCCGGCCAACAGGCCGGAGATGAACTGCCGCTGGAGGACCAGGAAGAGGACCATCATCGGCAGGGTGGACACTGCGGTTCCGGCGAGGATCAGGCCGTAGTCGGTGTTGCTCTTCATGCCCTGGAGGGTCGCGAGCGCGACCGGCAGGG
The DNA here is from genome assembly GCF_040296005.1 of Kitasatospora sp. NPDC002551. Classification (NCBI taxonomy): domain Bacteria; kingdom Bacillati; phylum Actinomycetota; class Actinomycetes; order Kitasatosporales; family Streptomycetaceae; genus Kitasatospora; species Kitasatospora sp. NPDC002551. The sequence continues at coordinate 131,005 of NZ_JBEOWI010000014.1, forward strand.
TGTGCATCTCGGGAGAGCGCAGGGCGATCAGCGGCCAGACGAAGTTGTTCCAGGAGCCGAGGAACAGGAAGATCCCCAGGGCGGCGAGCACCGGCCGCATGACCGGGACGACGACGCCGAACAGCACCCGCACCTCGCCGGCGCCGTCGACCCGGGCGGCGTCGAGGAGTTCGTCGGGCATGCTGGCGAGCGACTGGCGCATCAGGAAGATGGCGAACGGCACGCACAGGCCGGGCAGGATCAGGCCCTGGTAGCTGTCGAGCAGGCCGAAGGACATCATCATCTTGAACAGCGGGACGAGCATCACCTGGTCGGGGACGACCAGCGTCGACAGCAGCAGCGCGAACAGCGCCGTGCGGCCGCGGAAGCGGAACTTGGCGAAGGCGTAGCCGGCGAGCAGCGCCACGACGAGCGCGCCGACGGTCTGGATCCCGGACACCAGGAGCGAGTTGAGCACGACCCGGCCGATGCCCACCCGGTCCTGGAGGTGCTGGAGGTTCTCGCCGAGGTGGGAGCCGGGCAGCAGGTGGGGCGGCCAGTCGAAGATCTCGTTGTCGCTGTGGGTGGCGGAGATCACCAGCCAGTAGAACGGGGCGACGGACAGGCCGGTGACGGCGGCGAGCAGCAGCGTCATCGGCCAGCCGCGCAGCCGGCGGCGGACCGAGGGGCCCGTGGGCTTCGCGGGTGTCACGGACGCCGCCGGCGGAGCGGGCGCGGTGGAGGCGGCCGAGGTCATTCGCGTTCTCCCATCAGGCGCATCTGGACCGCGCCGAGCACCGCGACGATCAGGGTGAGGGCGTAGGCGATGGCGGAGGCGTAGCCGAAGTCGAAGTAGCGGAAGCCGTTGTCGTACAGGTACATCGACACGGTGAGGGTGGCGTTGTCGGGGCCGCCGCGGGTGAGGACGTACGGTTCGTCGAACAGTTGGAGGGTGCCGATGGTGGAGAGCACCACGGTGAACAGCACCACCGGCCGCAGCGCGGGCAGGGTGACGGAGAGGAACCGGCGCACCGGTCCGGCGCCGTCGACCATCGCGGCCTCGTACAGCTCCTTGGGGATGCCCTGCAGTCCGGCCAGGTAGATGACGGCGTTGTAGCCGGTGTAGTGCCAGGTCAGGACGAGGACGATGGCCATCTGGGACCAGAAGCCGTCGCCGAGCCAGTTGACGGCGGGCAGCCCGATCGAGCCGAGCGCCTTGTTGACGGCGCCGTTGTCGGTGTTGAGCAGGAAGGCAAAGAGCACGCCGGTGGCGACCAGGCCGGTGACGGAGGGCATGAAGACGCCGAGCCGCCACACGGTGCGCCAGCGGACCAGGGCCGTGTTGAGGCCGACCGCCAGCAGCAGGCCGAGCGCGAGCATCACCGGGACCTGCACGACGAGGATCCGGGCGGTGTTGCCGAGCGCCGTCCAGAACAGCGGATCGTCCAGCAGCCGGCGGTAGTTGGCGAGGCCGGCGCTGTGGGTCTCGCTGCCGGCGCCGGCCGTCAGCGAGAGCAGCATCGAGGAGACGATGGGGTAGGCCTTGAAGACTCCGAAGAGCACCAGGGCGGGTGCGAGCAGCAGGTAGGGCACGGCCCGGCGGCGCAGCCGGGCGCGTCGGAGCCGGGCCCCGCTGAGCGGGGCGCCGTCGTGCGGGGTTCTGCCGGGCGGGGTTCGGCCCGCCACCGAGGGGACGGTGGCCGTCACTTGAGCTTGCGCCCGGTCTGCTGGGCGAGCTGCTTGGCGGCCTCCTGGAGCGCCTCGGCCGGGTCGGCGCCCTTGGTCAGCACCTTGCTCTGGGCGTCGCTGACGAGCTTGAGCGCGCGGGCGAAGTCACCGGAGTAGTTGGTGGCGTCGCCGCCCTCGGCGAGCAGTTCGGTGAAGGTCTTCAGGACCGGCTGGCCACCGTAGTAGGCGCTCGGCTCGCTGTAGACCGGGTCCTGATAGGCGGCGGTGAGCGCGGGGAAGACGCTGCCGGCCTTGAACATCGCGTTGACGGCGTCGGCCCGGGTGAGCGCGTACTCGACGAACTTCCAGGCGGCGGTGCGGCGCGGGCTGGAGGCGGCGACGGCGAGGTGGGTGGTGTTGACCAGGGCGGTGCGCTTGCCGCCGGGGGTGACGGCCGGGGGCCGGGTGAGCCGCCAGTTGCCGCTGTGCTCGGGGAACTTGGTCTCGATGAAGTGTGCCGCCCAGGAGGGCTGCGCACCGGCGCCGAGCTTGCCCTCCTTCATCTGGGCGCGCCAGACGGTGGAGCCGGGGGTCTCCAGGACGAGACCGGCGTCGTTGAGGCGCTTGACGATGGTGAGGGCGCGGACGCACTCGGGCGAGGTGAGGGTGATGTCGCCCTTCAGGTCGAAGAAGAACGCGCCCTGCTGCTGCATGAGGGCCTGCAGGAAGTCCACGTCGGGGCCGGGGGTGCCGGTCCGGTTGAGGCCGACCAGGCCGACGCCGGGGTTGGCCGCCTTGAAGGCGTCGGCGGCGGCGATCACGTCGTCCCAGGTGGCGAAGGTGGTCGGGTCGAGGTTGGCCTTGTCGAACATGTCCTTGCGGTAGAAGAAGCCCTGGGCGTTGACCTCCCAGGGCAGGGCTCGGGCTCGTCCGTCCTTGTCGGTGACGACCGGCCACAGGCCGGGGGTGAACTTGTCCTTGTGGGCGTCGGCGCCGAGGGCGGAGAGGTCGGCGAGGCCGTTGGGGAACTTCTCCAGGTAGCCGGGCAGGTAGTCGCAGCCGATGTGCAGGACGTCGGCGAGGCCCTGTCCGCCGGCCGCCAGGCCGACGGTGATCTTGTCCCAGATGGCCGGGTTGCCGACGTCCTGGACATCGACCTTGATGCCGGGGTTGTCCTTCTCGAAGGCGGGGACGACGCCGCGCAGGGCCTCGGCGGCGTTGGTCCAGGACCAGACGGTGATGGTTCCGGTGGCGGCGTCTCCGCCGGAGGAGCCGGAGCCGTTGGAGCCGCCGCAGGCGGAGAGGGCTCCGCCGGCGGCCATGGCCAGGAGTCCGGCGCCAGAGGCGCGCAGCAGGTCGCGGCGAGTGAGGTGTGACATGGCAAGCCTTTCCGAGGGGGGTCGTCGAAGGGCGGGGATGTCAGAACGTCAGGACGTCAGGGTGACGCGGGTGGTGCGGGGTGACGCTGGTGGGTGGTCCAGGTCGTGCGGGTGGCGCGGGTGGCGCGGGTGGCACGGGTAGTGCGCGGTGACGCCGGTGGGTCCGGGTGACGCGGGTCGCGCGGGCGGTTCCGGGTGGCGCGGGCGACGTGGGGTGGCACGGCCGCGACCGGGTGGCGCGGTGGGTGCCGCGCGGGGCGCGCTCAGGCGGCGCGGACCTCGCGGCGGAGCCGGCCGAGCGTCTCGGCGAGCGGCTCGGCGGCCTCGGGGCGGGTGCTGGCGTGCGGCGACAGCCGGATCCAGCCGTTGCGCAGGGTGGTGGCCAGGCCGGCCGAGGTCAGCGCGCGGTGCACGGCCTCGGGGTCGGCGCCGGGCAGCCGCAGCCGGCCGATGCCGCTGCCGGCACCGGCACCGCTGTCGCCGGGCGCGGGGCCGTCCGGCCCGCCGTCGGTCTCGGCGCCGGCGCCGCGGGCGGCCGCGAGCAGTTCCCCGAGCACCTCGCCGATCCGGGCCTCGATCCGGCCGGCGCCGGTGTCCCGCACCAGCGCGAGCGCCGCGCCCAGCGCGGCGACGGCGGGACCGTCCGGGTTGGTGAGGGTGTGGGCGACGGCGCCGGGCCGGGGCGGGCACGGGTGGGCGGGGGCCTCGACCGGGTCGAGGACGCCGGACCAGCCGCCGAGTCCGGGCCCGAGCCGCCCGGCGACCCGGTCGCGGACCATCAGCACGGCCGCGCCCCAGCCGGCCCGCAGCCACTTCTGGCCGCCGGAGGCGAGCACGTCGGCCGCGTCGGCGTCGAAGTCGACGGCGCCGAGGGCCTGCACGGCGTCCACCACCAGCACCCGGTCCGGGCCGATCAGCTCCTTGATCCCGGCCAGCGGTGCCCGGAAGCCGGTGGCGGCGTCCACCGCGCAGACCGCGACGGCGCGCACCCGGTCGTCGAGGTGGGCGCGGACGCTGTCGACGGTGAGCGGGCCGTCGAGCTGGCGCACCGCCAGTCCGCCGTGCTCGGCGGCGCGAAGCCACGGGTAGATCGCGCCGGGGAAGTCGGTGCGGGCCACCAGCACCGTCCCGTCGGCGCCCTCCGGGGTGCGGGTGAAGGCGTGGGCCGCGGCGAAGAGCCCGTGCGAGGTGGAGCTCACGAAGGCGATCTCGTGCGGCGCGCAGCCGAGCAGTTCGCCCGCCGTCCGGGCGGCCGCCACCGCTTCCGCGTCCAGGCGTTCGAGCGCGGCCCAGCCGCGGCGGTGGAGCCGGTCGGCCTCGCGGACGAGCACCCGGCGCACCGGTTCCGAGACCGGCCCGAACCGCGCGAAGTCCAGGTAGCCGAACGGTTCGGCGAACTGCGTCAGGTAGTCACGCATGACCCTCCCCCACCTATGGGGCGATTTGAACGTTCAAATCACACACAAACAAACAGAACCGATCACTGTCGAACGAGCGGGAGCCAGCAAACGCCTGTCGGCAAGTCCGCGTCAAGACCCGTGCGGCGAGTCGGGCCCGGTCGAGACCCTCTCGTTACCCGGGCCGAGACCTGGGCGTTTACCCTCTTGCGCAATGCAATTTGACATTACTATTTTACTGACCGGTGGGTCGAGCACCTCCACGCCGACCCACCGAGCCTTCAACTCCCACGCGCTTCTGCGGCCTTGGTGCTCCCCACGCCCTCGGTCCGATTGCCACGCCCAGCACCGCGCACCCCCACCCCACTGGAGAACCGGTGTCAGCCACCCCACGTCTGCGCTCAGTCCTGCTCTCGGCGGCCCTCGCCGTCACCCTCGCGGCCCCGCTCGTGCAGAGCGCCCGGGCCGCCACGCCCGCCGCCGCGCCGACCGCCTCCAGCCCCGCGATCGCCGCCCCCTCCGCCTTCGGCGAGACCGCCCACCCGGCCGGCCCGGCGGGCGACGTCGCCCACGGGAACACCGGCACCGGCCTCCCCGGCCCCCAGGGCGCACCGGGCAACGAGACCCGGCAGCCGACGACGACCGCCGGGCAGCCGGTCGCCGACCCGTCGGACCTCACCACCGCGACCGCCGCGCCGGCCCCGCTCGCCGCCGACGCGAGCTGTACCGTCGCCTCCTTCACCGCCCTGTCCCCCACCGCGCTGGCCGACTTCCTCACGGACCCGGCGCACTCCTACGAGGGCTGCCTGCTCCCGCTGCTGCGCGACTGGCACCCCGAGTTCACCAAGGTCCTCACCCCGGCCCACGTGCGCGCCGTCGCCGAGCGGATCACCGCCCTCGCGCCGCGCTTCGACAGCGCCAACACCCTCCACCAGCAGGAACTCTGGTACTTCCTGCACGTCGCCGTCCTGTTCGACTTCGACCACGCCGAACTCGACATCAACGACGACACCACCACGGCCGCGATCGAGCGCGCGATCGCCGCCTACACCGCCAACCCCCGGGCGTTCGACCCGACCGAGGCCGCCGGCAACGCCATGGGCGAACTGCTGCAGACCTCCACCGCCCCCAAGCTCCGCCCCGGCCGCCTCCCGCTCACCGAGCGGGTGCTGCGCCAGGTCGCGGACGCCTCCAGCCCGTACATCGGCAACCGGGGCTGGAACTGGGCCCTGCAGAGCTCGCTGCAGATCAACTTCCAGGGCGTCAACAACGTCGTCGAGGACGGCGGCGCCTTCCAGGCCGCCGCCACCGCCAACCCCGGCTACCGGCAGGCGATCCGCGCCTTCTCCTCCTACACCCACCTCAAGGGCACCGGGACGGAGTGGGCCGTCGGCGACGCCATGCTGGAGTACGCCCGCCTGGCCACCGTGGACGCGCTCAAGCCCGCGATGAAGGCCGACGTCGGCGAGGTCATCACCACCCTGCGCGACAACTTCGGCCGGCTCAGCCGCCCGTGGCTCAACGTCGCCGTGCCGGTCAACGACTTCGGCATCTGCCAGGCGTACGACGCCTGCCGCGCCGACCTGATCCGGCACTACTTCCCGAACACCTACAGCTACGACAACGGCACCCTGGTCATCCGCACCGCCCTCGACAAGGCCACCGCCGACCAGCTCTACTACGCCACCAAGCAGGTCAAGGCCCAGTTCTTCCGCACCATCGGCACCGACCAGCCGCTCGCCGAGGACACCCACCCCGTCCTCACCGTGCAGCTGTACGACACCAAGACCAACTACCAGCTGCTCCAGTACCTGCTGTTCGGCATCGGCGACGTCGCCAACGGCGGCATGTTCATGGAGGCGGACTCCACCTTCTACACCTACCAGCGCACCACCCAGGAGTCGTACTTCAGCCTGGAGGAGCTCTTCCGGCACGAGTACACCCACTACCTGAACGCCCGCTGGGCCATCCCCGAGACCGGCTACACCACGCGCTGGCCGAGCGACGCCACCTTCGCGATGAACGAGGGCACCGCCGAGTACTTCGCCGGCGCCACCGCCAAGGACGGCGTCAAGGCCCGCAAGTACATGGTCCGCCAGATCGCCTGGGACGACCGCGACGGCACCCCGCGGCTGACCGTCGACCAGATCCTGCACGCCTCCTGGAGCACCCTGGGCTTCCGCGTCTACCCGTACGCGGCCACCTTCTTCAACCTGCTCGGCGAGCGCCACCCCGACCGGTTCGCCGAGATGTACCGCCTGCTGCGCGCCGACGACCTCGACGGCTACAACGCCTGGCGCGACCGCCTCGGCAAGGACGCCGCCCTCCAGCGCGAGTACACCGCCTACCTCGACGCCGAGGTCCCGCGCGCCGACGACCTCTACGTGCCGGCCACCTCCTACACCCCCAACTCCCAGCTGAACTACGCCTGGGCCTCCGAGGTGCAGGACGCCTTCGCCCGCGCCACCCAGAACACCCCGGTCTGCAAGGACAACGCCGACTGGAACAACAGCATGCGCTTCACCTGCACCGGCCGGATCACCGCCAACCTCACCAACTCCCTGAGCGCCGGCCAGATCCGCGAGTCGATGGGCGACACCGTCGACTACTTCCTGCTCACCCGCGCCGGCACGGCCGCCAACAACCTCGCCGACATGAACTGCTGGTTCGGCCAGGTCGAGATCTGGCCCAACGGCCGCGCCGGCAGCGCCGACTACACCTGCGAGGGACCGCTCCGCCGCTGACCGCACCACCCACGGGGCAGGGAACCGGGCCGCCCCCACCCGCCCGGTTCCCCCGTGTGTGCGGCCGGCCGCACACACGCCCGGGGCGGGGGGGGGAGGGGCCTGCCGCCGGGCCCGGGGGGGGGGTGGGGGGGGGGGCCGGGCCGGCGCGGCGGCGGGGCCCGCGCCGCCCCGCCCCCCCCCCCCCCCGCGCGGGCCGGGCGGCGGACGGCCCCCCCCCCGCCACGGGTGCGGTGAGCGGGCCGGGTCCCGGACCGCGCTCACGGCGGGAGGCCGTTCCCCGCGCGCGCTCGGTGAGGACACCGAGCGGCTGGACCGGATCCGGAAGGCCGGTCGCGGGTAGGCGTTCCTCGAAGGGTGTCTGGTGATCCGGGGGCCGGGCGGCGTTGCTGCCCGGCCCCCGGGTCGTGTCCGGGCACCCCCGCCCGCGTGTGCCGGGGCGGATCGCGTGATCAAAATTGGTCTACTCCAATTCTGTCCTGAATAGGTCGTCACAACCGGCCCCCCTGTGCCGTTCACTGTGTCTCCCGAGCAGCCGGGTCCGCTGGCCGCACGACCGGTTGACATGGGAGACCGAATTGCTGACTGCCCTACGCTGTCTGATCGTTGGAGTGACCGCCGCCGCCGGTGCGGGTGTGCTGGTCGCCGTGCACGACGGCGGCCGGATGCCGCTGGTGGCCGCGCTGTGCGTGGACGGCTTCGTCGGGATCGGCTGGCTGTCGATCGCCGCGCTGGCCCTGCCGCGGCGGCGGCCCGCGGGCGGCCCGGCGGAGGACGGCGTCGATCTCCCGTACCGGACGAACGGCGAGCCGCGCGCCACCGTGCGCTGGAGAGCCCGCCACTGGCCGTGATCCCGACCGTTCGAAAACCGGCCGAGATCACTTCGCACCCTTTCCGCGGTGGTCGGCTCCTGCCACGATGGCGCGAGACCACAGAAGCGAGGGAGAGCTACGGTGCCGACGGTGCGCGTGAGTTCGGCGGTCATGACCCACCCGGTCCGCCTGGTCCAGGCCCGTGAGCTGGCCGACCGGCTCGGGCTGGACGGCCTGGCGCTCGACCCGGAGCCGGACGGTCCGCCCTCGGCGCTCCGCACGGCCCTGGTCGCCTGGGCGGCGGCGGACGCCGGGGGGAGCCATCACCTCGTCGTCCAGGACGACGTGACCGGCCCGGACAACCTGCTGGCGCTCGTCGGCCGCGCGGCCGCCCGGTTCCCCGACGAGGCCCTGGTGTTCTACACGAACTGGCACGCGCGCAACGGCGGCGCCTCCCGGCTCGCCGCGCTCGCCGGCGCCGCCTGGGTGCGCGCCGTGCCCGACGAGTTCACGCCGTCCCTCGCCGTCTGCCTGCCGCTCGACACGGCGGAGGACTTCCGCCGGTTCGCCACCGGCAGCGCCGAGCGGCACGACGACGAGCTCTTCTCCGTCTTCTTCCGCGCCCGCGGCCGGATGGGCCTGATCGCCGTGCCCAACGTGGTCGAGCACATCGGCACCAGCAGCATCAACGGCCATGCCACGCAGGGGATCCGGCTCGCCGTCTGCCCCACGGAGGCGGTCGACGCCGGTCCGCTGCTGGCGCGCGGCCGCGTCCTGGAGGAGCCGGGCTGGATCCCGTACATGCGGTACGGCGAGGGCTACATCCGGCTCGTCGGCCAGGAGAACGGCCCGGACGGCGGGCGCGGCCACCACCGGTGGCGCGACGCCCTGCCGGCGACCGGCATCGCCGAGGACGCCGTGCACGACGCGGTGGCGAAGGACATGCCGGCGGACCTCGCGGCCCAGGTGGCCGAGCGGTTCGGCCGCGGCTTCGCCGAGGAGCTGTGGATCCACTGCCTGCTGCTGGGCCGGCAGGCGGCCGAGGCCGCCCGCCGGCTGGGCGACGGCCCCGGCGACGTCCCGCCGGCCGTCCTCGCCCGGCTGCGGGACTCGGCGGTGTCCACCGCCGGTCCCGCCGGTCTGCCGCCGGAGCGCCGCCCGGAGGCCGGGCCGGACGAGGTGCGGCTGATGTCCGCCTTCGCCTGGACCGCCGTCAGGGCCGGGGAGAAGTGGCCCCCGGCGTGAGCTCCGGTGCGGCCTCGGGCGCGGCCGGGTGGGTGATCCACACCGCGGGCTCCCAGTACGAGCCGAGGTCGCGCTCACGCTCGATCCGCAGCGTGGTGAGGCCGCCGGGGAAGACGTAGTCGCCGTCCTCCGGGTAGGCGAGCCCGGTCCAGCGCTCCCATTCGGCCACCGTGCCGGTGATCCGGGACGAGCGCTCCGAGGCGCCGGCGACCGTACCGCCGGCGCCCACCTGGGTCCGGATCCAGGGGTCGAACGGGGCCCCGTCCTCGCGCCGCCAGGCCGCGTAGCGCTCGATCGGCACCAGCGGGTACCGGTCCTTCCAGGTGGGCCGCACCGGCACCAGCACCGTCTCCAGTCCGGCCCGCCGCGCGACCTGGCGCATCCCGCCGAGGAGCACGCCGGAGAAGCCCCGGCGCTGGTAGTCCTCCGCGACCTCGATGCCCAGCGCCACCAGGGCGCCGGCGGGCCGGCCGGCCTCGCGGTCCGCGAACGCCCGGGCGATGGAGTCGTCCAGGCCGGGGCCGAGGTCGGCGGCCGTGCCGTCCCAGCCGCGCGGCAGCGAGCGCCCGGCGCCCGCCACCACCTCGCGCTCGTCGTCGTAGAGGACGAACTGGTACTCGGCGAAATCCGAGAACAGCCGGTCCCAGTAGGAGTCGTTGACGTCGCCGTGCAGGTTGTACTCGGGCACGATGCCGGCGAACCGTTCCGGCATGCGGTCCCACAGCTCGGGCTTCTCCGCGTGGGTCACCACGACCAGGGCCATCGGATCCTCCTCCTCTTCTCGTGGGCCTACGCGGGGACTTCGACGTCCCAGACGATGACGATCGGCAGCCCGTCCCAGGCCGCCCGGGCCGCGTCCGCGATGAACTCCTCGTAACCGCCGGGCGCCAGACGGCCGTTGAAGAGCGGCTCGTGACAGGCCCGGACCCGCAGCCCGGCCGCCGTGAACGCCTCCAGGTACCGCCCGGGGAGGTGGACGTGATTGCGGACGAACGCGAGCTCGGAGCCGTGCACGAAGACGCACTGCCCCTGGAGGGCGATGACGAACGGGTGGAGGTCCGAGACGACGATCCGCCCGCCCGGGCGGACCACCCGGGCCAGCTCGGCGACGCCCGCCGCGAGGTCCGACAGGTGGGTCATGGCCAGCGAACAGACGGCGAGGTCCACCGAGTCGTCCTCGAGCGGCAGGCTCTCCAGGCGCCCGACCCGGAACTCCGCCTGCGGGGCGCGCTCCTCGGCCTTGGCCAGCATCTCGGGCGACTGGTCCACGCCGATGGTGCGGTGCCCGCGGGCGACCAGGGCGCCGGTCTGCCGCCCGGTGCCGCAGGCGGCGTCCAGGGCGGTGCCCGTGGGCAGGGTGTCGAGGATCCCGTGCAGCACCGGCTCCTCGACCTCGATGTACGAGCTGGGCAGCGAGTCGTACACCGCCGACCAGGAGGCGTAGCCCTCCGAGGCGCCGAGTTCGCTGATGCCGGCGCCCCCGTCCGGCAGCTCACCGTCGCCCCCCACGAAGCGCCGGATGTCCTCGACACGTTCCTTGAGGAACTTCTCGTCGCCGTCCAGGGCGTTGCGCAGCAGCGCCAGGCCCTCGATTCCCAGGACGAGTTCCCTCACTCGAAATTCATTGCTCATGCCAACGCCTCGTTCTTTGCCGGAGGTGACGGATTTGTGGAGGCCGGTCGGGATCGGCCGAATTCCGCCTACCCGGCCAGGCGGTAGAGGATTCTCCCCATCCGGTTCGCTGTCCGAAAAGGAAGCCCTGGATGACCGGTTTCACGGCACCGTTGCCCGAATTTCCCGCAACCCCCTACGATGGCGGGCCGAAGCGGCCGGACACCTATTCACCGGCCGACCGTTCTGCAGGGGAGACGGAATGATCGAGGGATATCTCGGCCGCGAAAGCGTCGCCTCCGGCGGGCGGCTGACCGTCCACGTCTCCACCGACGCCGCCCGGTTCCGGCTGCGGTTCCACCGGCTGGGCGGGAACGTGGAGCGGGTGGCGGAGAGCGACTGGTACCCCGGCTCGCTCCACCTGCCGCCCCCGCACCCCGACGGCGTCCCCGGCCGGGTCTCCCCCGCCCGGGCCTGGGACTGGCCGGCGCTCACCCTGCCCGTGCCCGAGGACTGGACCCCGGGCATGCACGTCGTCCAGTTCGTCGAGGACGGCGAGGACCCGCCGCCGCTGGACGCCGCGGGCCTTGAGGGCCCGGCCCGCGAGTTCTTCGTCGTGCGGCCCCGCCGGGCCGGCGGCCGCTCACGCATCCTCTACAAGAAGTCGACCTTCACCCGGCACGCCTACAACCGCGCCGACCGGCCGGGCGAGGACCGCGGCGCCAGCCTCTACGACCACCCGGTGTACCTGCCGGACGCCCTTCCCCGCGGACACCGGGTGAGCCTGCACCGGCCCGGTGGAATCATCGACCTCGCCTACTGGGACGCCCCGTTCATCGCCTGGCTGGAGCGCCACGGATACCCGGTCGAATTCTGCACGGATCTCGACCTGCACGAGGATCCGGATCTGCTCTCCTCGTACGATCTGCTGCTCAGCGTCGGCCATGACGAATACTGGAGCGAGGCGATGCGCGCCCACGCCGAACGATTCGTCCGGGACGGGGGGAACATCGCCTTCCTCAGTGCCAACACCTGCTGGTGGCGCATTCATCCGACCGAACGGAACACCGCCTTCGTCTCGGACACCGACCACCACGTGGGCGAGGAGTATCCGCATCTTCCCGCGACCGACCAGTGGTGGCCGGCCGCGCCCGACGGGGTGGGCCGGCCGGAGAATTCCCTCACCGGGGTGAGTTTCCGCAACGGCGGCATGTGGGCGAGCACCGAATGGCCCGGGGACCGTCCGCGCGACGGGTACACCGTGCAGCACGCCGACCACTGGCTCTTCGAGGGCACCGGGCTGCGCGACGGCTCCGACGGCGGTGAGCCCGACCGGCTCGGCGCGGGCACCGCGCTCATCGGGTACGAGTGCGACGGCGCCGCCTACCGCCGGGACGAGCGCGGCGTCGCCCAGGCCACCGGCGAGGACGGCACTCCCGCCTCCTTCCTGATCCTCGGCATCCACGTCCTCGAACCGGTCCACGAGGACTTCCACGACTTCAAGTGGGACCACTGGAACGGCCCGGCCCGGGAGCCGGGCATCACCAGCCCCCGGGCCGCGACCATGGGCCTCTTCACCGCAGGCGGCACCGTGTTCAGCGCGGGCACCACCGACTGGCCGGTGGTCTGCGGGAAGGACGAGGACGCGGGCGTCACCCGCGTCACCCGCAACCTCCTGGACCGGCTGCGGCACCGCTCGCCCCGGCCCTGAGCAGTTCCCCGAGCCCGCGGATCCGGGCCGCCCCGTCCGGCAGGGGCGGCTCGGTCCCGAGCACCGCCGGGTCCGGCCGGCACAGGTGGACGGACCGCATCCCGGCCGCGAGCGGGCCGAGCACGTCCGGCGCCCACATGTCCCCGACGAACAGCACCTGCCCGGGCGGCAGTTCGCACCGCTCCAGCAGCGTCCGGTAGATCAGCGGGTGCGGCTTGCGCGCTCCCGCCCGGGCGGAGCCGACCACGAGGTCGACCGCCCCGGCGAGGCCGACGTCCTCGACGCGGTCCTCCAGGTTCCAGAACCAGTTGGAGCAGACACCGACCAGCAGCCCCCGCCCGCGGAGCTCTCCGAGGACGGCGCGGGCGTCCTCGAAGAGCTCCAGCCGGACGGCCTTCATGGCCCGGTCGATCTCCTCGACCAGTCCGTCCAGCTCGTGCCGCGGCACCCCGCAGCCCAGGGCCCTGCGCCGGAGCCGGTCCAACTCCCAGGCATGGTAGGTGAGTTCGGAGGCCGAGTAAGCCGCATGCTCCTCGCCCTCGGCGGGGCCCACCGCCCACTGGTCACCCCAGCGGGCGCCCTGGGCGGCCAGACCCCGGCGTTCGAAGATCGCCCCGTGGTCGGGCGGCAGCGGCTCGACCATCCGCACCAGCGTCCCGTAGAAGTCGAAGACGACGGCGCGGATCTCCGGCGCAAGCAGGGACGGCACGGGACCGGCCTCAGTACCGGCCGTGCCGGCGCGGGAAGTAGTCCTGCAGCCCGCCGTCCCGCTCGATGTCGACGGTCGCACAGTGCAGCCCGCCGCCGAACGGCCCGACCGCCCGGAACGGCACCGGGACGATCTCGAAGCCGTAGGAGGACAGCTGCTCCGAGAGCCGGACCTCCTTCTCCTCGATGCACAGGGTGTTCTCGTCCAGGTTCAGCATGTTCCCGGCGAGCCACGGGCTGCAGAAGGACAGCTTCGGCGGGTGGTCCCAGCTCGCCGGCTGCACCGCCTCGATGATCTCCCAGTCGTTGAGCCGGAAGAACTCCATCAGCTCGGCGTCCGCGAGCCGCTCGCCGCAGTGCAGCACGAGGCCGGGGCGCAGCGGCACCCAGGTGGCGTCGATGTGCAGCGGGTGGGTGTTGGTGGAGGTCACCACGTGCACCCGGTGGTCGGGGAAGTGGCGCTTGAGCCACTGGTGGCCGCTGCGGTTGGTGACGAAGGACAGCTGGACGAAGAGGTCCTTGCCGAAACGGGCGACGTCGGCGGCGTCGAACAGCGGCTCGGCCTCGGTCAGCGCGAGGTCGTAGTCGCGGACCCGGGCCAGCTGCTCCTCGGTCGGCAGGTCGTTGTAGGTGTCCCAGAACTTGGTGTTGTAGGAGGCGTCGGTGAGCCGCGGCTTCGGCGCGGCCTCCCAGCGCATGTTCTCGTCGGAGTCGAACAGGTTCTGCAGCACGGGCCGGTAGCACAGGTACTCGTGCCAGCGGCTGCGGTAGGACATCGTGGCCTCAAGGACCTCGTTGCCGACGGTCAGCAGCAGGTCCCGGGGCGGCATGCAGCCGAACATGGAGTCCTGGGTCCACTCGGGCGTGGAGACCTGCTGGTTGAAGTCGATGGGGGTGGGGCGGTCCACCCTGATGCCGCGGCGGCGCAGCATCTCGGAGAAGTTGTCGAGCTGCTCCTCGGCCTCGGCGACCATGTCCTCCGGCATCGGGCCGTAGGTGCCCAGGGGGAAGCCGTCCTCGGGGTAGTCCCGGCGCACGGCGTGCTCGGGAGCCTGGACCACGGTGCCCTCGGCGCGGCCGACGATCACGTGGCGCAGCGGGTCCCAGCCGTTCCAGGCGTTGACCCGGATCGGCCGGGCGGGGGCGTCGGGAGTCTCATCGGTCGAGGTGGTCGTCTGCTCGCTCACGTGACAGGCCCTTCGATCGGGATCATGGGGGACGCAGAGGCCTAACCTGCGGGTACCGCCCGGGCGGCGTCAAGCGTTGATCTCTATGCGGGACACTGAACGTCATCTTCCGGCCGAATGTCTAAACCTCTGCGACTCTTGGCGATCAGACGGGTAATCAGATGGGTACCCCCATAGCGAACTTGGAGACCTCATGGCCATTCGCATGTCCTATCGCCCCCTTATCCTCACGTTTCTCCTGTCTCTCGCCGCCACCGGCTGTAGCTCCGGGTCGGGCAGTGGCTCCGGGTCGGGCGGCAAACTGACGGTGTGGCTGGCCGTGGACGCCCAGGAGAGTTGGCCGCAATTGGTCCAGTCCACCAATGAGCGCTTCACCAAGGCCCACCCCGGGGTCTCGGTGGACGTCCAGTACCAGCAGTGGACGACGAAGAACCAGAAGCTGGACGCCGTCCTCGCCGGGAAGAACGTTCCCGACGTGGTCGAGATGGGCAACAGCGAGACCACCAACTACATCGTCAACAACGCCTTCGCCCCGGTGGACCCGGCGCGCTTCGACCAGTCGGACACCTGGCTGCCGGCGCTCGCCGACGCCTGCCGTGCCGACGGCAAGACGTATTGCGTGCCGTACTACGTCGGGGCCCGGATCGCCATCTACCGCACCGACCAGTTCGCCGCCGCCGGTGTCGCCGCCGCCCCGAAGAGCTACCCCGAGCTGCTCTCCGTGCTGGACAAGCTGAAGGCCACCCTGAGCCCCCAGGACCCCAACTACTCGGCGCTCTACCTCCCCGGCCGCTACTGGTACGCCGCCATGGCCTTCGTGAAGGACGCGGGCGGCGAGATCGCGGTGAAGGAGGGCGACAAGTGGAAGAGCACGCTGTCCTCGCCGAAGTCCGTGGCCGGGCTCACCGAGTGGAAGCGGCTGATCGACACGTACTACGTCGGTGACCGCGCCAAGGACAACAGCGACCAGCCGGCCGTCGTCGGCCAGGGCCGCGTGGGCGTCTTCTACGGCAACACCTGGGAGTCCGACATGGCCTCCGACGAGCGCTCCGGCGGCGACCCGAAGCTGAAGGACAAGTTCGGCACCTTCCCCTTCCCCGGCCCGTCCGGCAACCTGCTGCCGCCGTTCCTCGGCGGGTCCACCCTGGCGGTGCCGGCCAAGTCGACCCGCAAGGACCTGGCCGCCGACTGGATCAAGATGTTCACCGACCGGGAGTCGCAGAAGACCCTGATCGAGGTGAACACCCTGCCCAACAACACCGGCCAGCTGGCCGAGGTCGCGGCGGGCGGCATCAACGGCCCGGCGGCCCAGGCCGCGGCGACCGGCGGCTGGATGACCCCGTTCGCGCCCGGCTGGACGTCGGTGGAGAAGTCCAACATCCTGCCGGAGATGCTGGAGCGCATCGCCAACGGCAAGCAGTCCGTCGAGGAGGCCGCCCGTGCGGCCGACCAGCGGATCAACGAAGTGATCAATGAGCGCTGACCGGGGCCGGCGGCGGCGTCCCGCGCTGCTGCCGTACCTGCTGATCGCCCCCACCGTCCTGGCGCTCGTCCTGGTCCTCGGCTACCCGCTCGTGGACATGGTCGTGCTCTCCTTCCAGGACATGACCCGTGAGCAGCTCTTCAGCGGCGACGCGCCGCCGTGGGCGGGGCTCGACCAGTTCGGCAAGATCCTCGGGGACGGCTTCTTCTGGACGGTGGTGGGCCGCACGGTGCTCTTCACCGCGGTGACCGTCGTGCTCACCGTGGCCCTCGGGCTGTTCACGGCGCAGCTGATGCACCGGGTCTCCCCCTGGGTGCGCGCCGTCATCTCCGGTGTGCTGGTCACCGTGTGGGCGATGCCCGCGATGGTCGCGGCGTCGATCTTCCGCTGGCTCTTCGACACCGACTACGGCGTCACCAACTGGGTGCTCTCCAAACTGCCGGGGATCGACATGACCCACCACAACTGGTTCATCGACCCCTGGCAGGGGTTCTCCGTCATCGTCGCCGTCGTGGTGTGGGGCTCGCTGCCGTTCGCCGCCATCACCCTGCGGGCCGCGCTGGCGCAGGTCCCGCACGAACTGGAGGAGTCCGCGGTCCTGGACGGCGCCCGGCCGTGGCAGGTCTTCCGGCACGTCACCGTCCCGGTGATCAGACCGGTCCTGCTCATGGTCACCACGCTGAACGCGATCTGGAACTTCGGCGTCTTCAACCAGATCTGGCTGATGCGCGGCGGCCTGCCCGAGCGGGAGTACTACCTGCTCGGCGTCTACTCCTTCATCGAGTCCTTCGCGGTGAACCGGTACAGCACCGGGGCCGCGATCGCGATCGTGACCGTCGTGCTGCTGCTCGCCGGATCGGTCGTCTACCTGCGCCAGATGCTCAGGACGGGAGAGCTCGATTGAGACGGCAACGCTCGCTCGGCCACGACCTCCTCGGGCTTCTCGTCGCCGCGGTGATCGGCTTCCCCATCTACTGGATGGTGCTCACCGCGTTCCGGCCCGCCAACGAGATCCTCAGCCTGCCGCCGAGGTTCTGGCCGGGCCGGCCCTCGTGGGACAACTTCTCCCGGGCCCTGGGTTCGGAGACCTTCTGGGACAACGTCCGCTCCAGTGTGCTCATCGGCCTGGGCACCGTCGTGGTGTCGCTGGTCATCGGCACGCTCGCGGCGTTCGCCCTCGCCCGCTTCCGGTTCACGGGCCGCAAGGCCTTCGTCGTGGTGATCCTCGTCGTCCAGATGGTGCCGTTGACGGCACTGATCATCCCGCTGTACCTGCTGCTGAACGACGCCGGGCTGACCGACAGCCTCAGCGGGGTGATCCTCACCTACCTGGTGTTCACCCTGCCGTTCACGGTGTGGATGCTGCGCGGATTCATCGACGGGGTGCCCGTGGAACTGGAGGAGGCGGCCATGGTCGACGGCTGCGGCCGCCTGGGCGCGTTCCGCCGGGTGGTCCTGCCACTGCTCGCCCCCGGCATCGTCGCCACCTCGGTCTTCGCACTCGTCCAGGCCTGGAACGAATACGTCCTCGTCTACATCCTGTTGTCCACTCCCGAGAAGCAGACCGTCAGCATCTGGCTGGTCTCCTTCACGACCAGCCGAGGGACCGACTACGGCGGACTGATGGCGGGTGCCACACTCACCGCCCTGCCCGTCGTGGTCTTCTTCCTGATCATCCAGCGCCGGATCGCCTCCGGCCTCGCCGCCGGCGCGGTGAAGGGCTGACCCAGCACATCCGTACCCGGCTCCCCCCGGTCGCACCCCGTTCACGTCCACAGGAGGACACCGTGACGCACGACCGTCTCGACCTCGTCTCCAAGCTGTACCAGCCATCGGGCTGGCCCCGCGTCCTGCAGGTGGCCGAAGGTGCCGCCTCGGACGCTCCGCTCGTCGTCGACCTCGACCCGACGACCTTCTGCGATCTCGCCTGCCCCGAGTGCATCAGCGGCAAGCTGCTCAACCAGGGCCGCTTCACCCCCGAGCGGCTCGCCGCGCTCGCGGAGGAACTGGTCTCCATGTCCGTCCGCGCCGTGGTCCTCATCGGGGGCGGCGAACCGCTCGCCCACCGGGGCACCCGCCGGGTCCTGCGCATCCTCGGCGAGGCCGGCCTGGCCATCGGGGTCGTCACCAACGGCACCATGATCGACAAGAACCTCGACGAACTCGCCGCCTACGCCTCCTGGGTCCGTGTCTCCATGGACGCGGGCACCTCGGAGACGTACGGCCTCTTCCGACCCGACCGCAAGGGCCGCAGCGTCTTCGACAAGGTGGTCGCCAACATGCGGCTGCTCGCCGAGGCCAAGACCGGCGCCCTCGGCTACTCCTTCCTCGTCATGACCCGCCAGGAGCCGGACGGGCGGGTCGTCAGCAACCACACGGAGGTGCTGCAGGCGGCCGAACTCGCCCACGACATCGGCTGCGACTACTTCGAGACCAAGGCGATGTTCGACGAGGAGCACCACGTCATCCAGGTCTCCCAGGACCTCCTCGACTCGGTCGACAGCCAGCTCGCCGAGGCCGCCCGGCTGGAGAGCGACACCTTCCAGCTCATCAACTCCTCGACGCTCACCTCGCTGCGCCGGCACACCGGGCCGGTCCAGCCCAAGGACTACCACCGCTGCTCGATCGCCGAGCTGCGCACCCTGGTCACCCCGTCCGGGGTGTACATCTGCTCCTACCACCGGGGCAACCCGCTGGCCCGGATCGGCGACGCCGTCACCGACAGCCTGCCCGACATCTGGAAGACGTCGGACCGCGGCATCATCGACCCGAGCCGGGACTGCCGCTTCCACTGCGCCCGGCACCGCTCCAACCTGGAGCTGGAGCAGATAGCGGAAGGAACGGGCGCAGTCCCCCCTGGAGAGGACTACGACCCGTTCCTGTGACCGTGAGGGGCGGGCCGCAACGCCGTCCACCTGGCCGGGCGCGGGTTCGAGGTGGACGCCGTCGACCTCTCCGCGACCGCCCTCGCCTGGGCCCGCGAGCG
>NZ_JBEOWI010000015.1:0-123852 GCF_040296005.1 Kitasatospora sp. NPDC002551
GGTCCGCCGGGGCGCCCGCGCCGATCCCGCTGCCGAACGGAGCGGGGCCGTGCGCGCCGGCCGCCCCCGGCGCCGCCGCCGGGCCCGGGGCCGCGCCCACGGCCAGTGGTCCCGGCCCGACCGACCCGCCGCCACCACCGCCACCACCGACAACCGGCGGTGCGGTGAACGGCGCGGCATGAGGA
This sequence comes from Kitasatospora sp. NPDC002551, assembly GCF_040296005.1. NCBI lineage: Bacteria > Bacillati > Actinomycetota > Actinomycetes > Kitasatosporales > Streptomycetaceae > Kitasatospora > Kitasatospora sp. NPDC002551. The sequence goes on from NZ_JBEOWI010000015.1 coordinate 186, forward strand.
CCGGCGTGGGAACCGGCGGACGGGGGGACGTGCGGCGCGGCCGTCCAGCCGGCCGCGGCCGGAGCCGGAGCCGGCGCGGGGCCGGAGGCCGGAGCCGGGAGGTCGTAGGCGGTGACGGGCTGGGGTGCGGGCGGCGCGAGCACCGAGTCGGTGCGCACACTCACCGGACCGGCCGCGTACCCGCCGCCGCCCCCGCCGTGCGCCGGGCTCGGCGCGGGCGAGGGCGCGGCGGCCGGCGGCAGCAGGTAGTCGTCGTCGGCCGCGCGGGCGTGCCCGGGGGAGCCGACCGAACCGCCGCCTCCTCCCCCGCCTCCCCCGCCCCCGTCGGCGTGGTGGACCGGCGCGGGACCGGGCCCGGCCGGGGCCCGGTCCCCGCCACCGCCACCGCCACCGCCACCGCCACCGCTCGGACCGTCCGTGAACCCCTCCGGCCCCGGCCGGTGCCCGTGCCCGCCCGGGACGGGACCGGTCACCACGCCCTCGGGCCCCGGCTCGCCCCCGGCCCCGCCGAACACCCCCGAAACCCCCGCCCCGAGCACCACGTCCGCCCCGGCCGACACCGCCGTCACCGGCCCGCCCTCGCCGGGCACACCGGCCCCGTGCCGACGGCCGTCACCGCCCTCGCCGTCCACCCCACCGCCCGGGCCGTCGCCGTCACCATCGCCGCCGCCGTGGCCGCGGCCGTGCCGCCCGTCCGTCTCCCCCGGCCCCGCCGGCGGCCCGACCGGCTGCCCGGCCAGCGGCACCCCGGTGATCTCCCGGCCGTCCTGCCCGGTCAGCACCGGCCGCCCGTCCACGCCCAGCACCGGCCGCCCGTGCTCGTCGAGCTTCACGGCCAGGTCCTCCACCCCGACCACCGGCCGGCCGTCCGCGCCCCGCACCACGACCAGCCCCTCGGCGTCCGCCACCGGGGTCCCGTCGGCGCGCACGATGACCGGCTCGCCGTGCTCGTCCAGGACCGGCCGCCCGGCCTCGTCGAGCTTCACGGCCAGCCCGGGCACGCCCACCACCGGCTTGCCGTCCTGGCCGAGCACCACCGCCAGCCCCGTCCCGCCGGGACCGCCGAGCACGCCCGGCTCGCCGAGGACGGCGGGCAGGCCGGCCGCCACCGGGTCGAAGGCCCCGCCGGCCCCACCCGGGTACCCGGCCGTCCGCACGCCCGGCCCACCGGGCGGCGCCAGGCGCAGCAGCGCGACCACGGCCGGCTCCCGCAGCGCGGTGCCCAGGCCGTCCTTCATGGCCCGGCCGAGTTCCTCCAGCAGTCCGCCGATCTTCAGCCGGGCGGCTTCGACGGCGGCGGCCGCGACCGCCCGGGCGGCCTGTTCGGCGGCCGCGCCGGCGGTCTGCCGCACCGCGTCGAAGACCCCGCCCGTGCCCGAGGCCGCCGGGGCCGCCGAGGCCTTCGCGGCCGCCGCCCGGGCGGCCTGCTCCTCCGCCTTCTTCAGTTCGGCGGCCAGTTCGTTGAGGGCGGCGACGATGTCGGCCTTGCCGGAGTCGACGGCCCGGGCGGCCGCGTCGAAGGCGCCGGCGACCAGCCCGGCCGCGGCGTGCGCGTCGTCCAGATGCCCCTTGCCGCCGCCGCGGAACGCCTGCCAGTACGCGGCGAAGGCCTCGACGGCGCGACCGGAGTTGTCCCCGGTGACGCGCCGCGCGGCGTCGCCGCCGCGCTTGGCGAGCCGGTCCGCCTCGGTGCCGAACTCACGCCACAGCCCGGCCGCCCTGCGCAGCCCCTCCTCGTCGGCCAGCGGCCACCGGTGGCCGGTCCGGGCCAGGACCGGGACGAGTTCCTCGGGCAGTTTCCGGGACACGTGCTTCCCCCTTCGACGGACGGCCCTGCGATACCGGGCGAATGCGGACCGGGGCGAATGCGGACCCGGGCGAGCGGTACCGGGCGGTGCTCCGCCCCACGGAGAGACGCACGCCGGGCCCCGAGCGGTGCGCGCGTCCGCCGGCGGCGTCAGGCCGACCGGTCCTTGCCGGCGCCTCGCCCGCCCCCGCCGGTGCCCCCGGCGAAGCCGCTCGCCGCCGAACTGTCGGTGTCGGCGGTCCGCTCCGCCATGCTGTGCAGGCCCGCGCCGACCGTCCCGAGCCGCCCGGCCAGCCCGCGCAGCCCGCCCACCAGCCCGCCGTGCGCCTCCCGGTAGGCGGCGGCGAACCCGCTGCCCGGCGCGTCCGCGCCCCACGGGCCGCCGAGTGCGGCGAGCCCCTGCTCCAGGGCGGTGGCGGCCTTCCCGAAGTCCGCCGAGATCCGCTCGAACTCCCGCCCCTCGCCGTGCAGTTCCCACGGCTTGATGACGAACTCGCTACCGCCGCCGGCCATCCCGTACCTCCCCGTCCCGCACCGGCCGCCATCCTAGGCCCGCCCATGCCCCCGGCCGGCGCGCACAGCCGGCCCCTTCACCCGGCTTCACCCGTCTTCCCCCTGCTTCACCCGGCCTTCACGGCCGCCGCGCACCCACCGCCGCCCGGCCGCAGCGCCCCGGCCGGCGGCCGGGGCGCGGTGAACTCGTCGTAAACCCCGTGGCCACGGACGGTTCGAAGCCGCGCGAAGGCTCTACCCTTGCCGAGTGGCAGCAGCAGACACGTCCCAGCACAGCAGCGGCACCTCCAAGGGCAAGAAGGCCAAGCCGAAGGCCGGTGGCCCGACCGCCGTCGACCTCGCGATGCCGGTCCTCCGCTCCGAGCTCCGTCCCGAGGTCCCGCTCGACTTCCCGCGCGCCTGGATCGAGTTCACCGACCCGGACGACGCGGAGCAGGTCTTCCGCTGCGACCTGACCTGGCTGACCTCCCGCTGGTCGTGCATCTTCGGCCAGGGCTGCCAGGGCATCCGCGAGGGCCGGGGCGAGTCCGACGGCTGCTGCACGCTGGGCGCGCACTACTCGGACGAGGACGACGAGAAGCGCGTCACCGGCCACGCGGCCCGGCTGACCCCGGAGCTGTGGGAGAACCACCCGCACGGCACCGACGCCAAGGGCCGGATCAGGACCGACGGCGGCATCACCATGTTCGACGAGGACGGCGACCGCCAGACCCGGCGGGTCAACGGCGCCTGCATCTTCGTGAACAGCCCCGGCTTCGCCGGCGGGGCGGGCTGCGCCCTGCACGCACTCGCGCTCAAGGAGGGCCGCGAGCCGCTGGAGACCAAGCCGGACGTCTGCTGGCAGCTGCCGGTGCGCCGCACCTACGACTGGATCGACCGCCCGGACGACACCCGCTACCTCCAGGTCACCATCGGCGAGTACGACCGCCGCGGCTGGGGCCCGGGCGGCCACGACCTGCACTGGTGGTGCACCGGCAGCCCGGACGCCCACCAGGGCGCCGACCCGGTCTACGTCGGCTACCGCCCGGAGCTCACCGAGCTGATGGGCCGGGCCGCGTACGCGGTGCTGGCCGGCCTGTGCGAGGAGCGGATCGCCACCAAGGGCGACCGGAAGGTGGCCCCGCACCCGGCGGACCCGGCGAAGAAGCCGAAGGCGTCCAAGGCGAAGCAGTAGCGCCGGACCGCGAGCGGAGGAGGGGGCGGGCCCGTCCCGCCCCCTCCTCCGCTCACTTGTCGATGTCGCCGACGACGAAGAACATCGACCCCAGGATCGCCACCATGTCGGCGACCAGCGTCCCGGGCAGCAGTTCGGTGAGCGCCTGGATGTTGTTGAACGACGCCGAGCGCAGCTTCAGCCGCCACGGCGTCTTGTCGCCGCGCGACACCAGGTAGTAGCCGTTGACGCCGAGCGGGTTCTCCGTCCAGGCGTAGGTGCTGCCCTCGGGGGCCTTGAGCACCTTGGGAAGCCGCAGGTTGACCGGTCCGGGCGCGAGCTCGGCCAGCTTGTCCAGGCAGGCGTCGGCGAGGTCCAGCGCGTTGACCGTCTGCTCCAGCAGGCACTCGAAGCGCGCCAGGCAGTCGCCCTCCTCCCGGGTGACCACGGTGAGCACCCGGCGCAGCTCCTCGGAGCCGTACGCGAGGTAGGGCTCGTCGCGGCGCAGGTCGAAGTCCAGGCCGCTGGCCCGCGCGATCGGGCCGCTGACGCCGTACGCCTCGGCCTGCGCCCGGGTGAGGACGCCGACCCCGGCGGTGCGGGCGCGGAAGATCTCGTTGCCGAGCACCAGCTCCTCGAAGACCGGCAGCTGGGAGCGGACGACGGCGACGGCGGCGCGGACCCGGCCGAGCCAGCCGGCCGGCAGGTCCTCCTTCAGGCCGCCGACCCGGTTGAACATGTAGTGCATCCGGCCGCCGGAGGCCTCCTCCAGCACGTGCTGGAGGTCCTCGCGGCCGGAGAAGGCGTGGAAGATCGGGGTGATCCCGCCCAGCTCCAGGGGGTAGGAGCCGAGGAACATCAGGTGGTTGAGGACACGGTTGAGCTCGGCGAGCAGGGTGCGGATCCACACCGCGCGCTCGGGCACCTCCATGCCGAGCATCCGCTCGACGCCGAGCACCACGCCGAGCTCGTTGGAGAAGGCCGACAGCCAGTCGTGCCGGTTGGCCAGCATGATGATCTGCCGGTAGTCCCGGGCCTCGAAGAGCTTCTCGGCGCCCCGGTGCATGTAGCCGATCACCGGCTCGGCGCTGACGATGCGCTCGCCGTCCAGCACCAGCCGCAGGCGCAGCACGCCGTGGGTGGCCGGGTGCTGCGGGCCGATGTTGAGCACCATGTCGGTGGCGCCCGCCTCGCCCGTGAAGTTCTCGGCTCCCGCCCCGATGCCGACCGTGGTCTCCCTCATGGGGTGAGAGTCTGCCATCCCGGCAGCGCCTCCAGGCTCGGCGGTACCGGCATGCGGACGCTCTGTGAGAGCCAGCCGAAGGCGCCGAGCCCGGCCGGGTCGGTGAGCTCCGCGCCCTCGCCGGCCTCGCCGAGGGCCCGCAGGTAGCCGGCCGGGTCGGTGGAGGCGAGGGCGAGCGCGGGCCGGGCGCCGCTGACGCCGAGCGCCCGCAGCGCCTCGCGCTGGGTCGTCCACAGGCTGTGGAGACCGGGGACGGCGACGGCGTCCAGCGCGACGTGCGCCGTGACGTCGCAGGAGCCGTCGGGCACCGGGGCCACCTCGCGGCCGGCCCGGAAGCCGGTGCGGGTGGGGAACGGTGGGCGGCGTCCGGCGGTGTGCCCGTAGTCGACGGCGACGGCCAGCCCGCGCTCCAGGCCGGCCACCGCGTGCGCCCAGGCGGCGTCCCGGGGGGTGCCGAACTCGGCGAAGTCACCGGGGTGTTCGGCCGGCCACCAGCGGGCGGCCCAGGCCGCGTCGGCGGCGTCGACGGGGGCGCCGAGCCGCTCCTCGCCGGTCCCGGTCTCCACCTCCAGGTAGCGCAGCCGCCCGTCCTCGCCGACCTCGCCGGTGTCCAGCGGCACGTTGTCCAGCCACTCGTTGGCGAACAGCAGCCCGGTGAGCCCGCGCGGCACCTCGTCCGTCCACAGCACCTCCGCCCAGCGCCGCTCCGTCCACAGGCCTGTGGACGGAGCGGCGGGCGGCAGCGGCGGGCGGGCGGCGAGCTCGACCGCGTACACCCGCAGCCGCTCCCCCGCCTCCCGCGGCAGCCGGGCCAGCACCCCGGCGACCAGCTCGCCCCGCCCGGCCCCGACGTCCACGAAGGCCAGCTCGCGCGGACGGCCGAGCGCCGCGTCCACCTCCAGCAGCAGCCGGGCCACCGCCCGGGCGAACAGCGGCGAGGCGTGCACCGAGGTGCGGAAGTGCCCGGCGGGGCCCTCCGGCCTGCGGTAGAAGCCGCCGTCGGGTCCGTAGAGGGCGCGCTCCGTCGCGGGCGCCCACCGCATCCAGGTCATGCGGCGGGACGTTACACATCCGGTCCGCGCCCGCCCAACCCGTACGGCATCGGTACGGCGGCCTCTCCGACCTAGGGAGTAGGCCGGATCGCTCTCCCGGCGGACCTGGGGACACGTCGCGGCTGCCTAGGCTTGACCTGTGCATCGACTCAACGCCTGGCTCCGCCGTCACCCCATGGTGGTCGACTCCGCCTGGGCCGCGTTGGTGCTCCTCCTCGGCGTCCTGCCGGAGGAGGGCAGTGACAACGACGGCTGGCGCGCCGTGGTCCAGTTCGTCGTCGCCGTCGTGCTGCCGCTGCTGATGGTCTTCCGGCGCCGGTTCCCCGACCTGACGGTGGCCGCCGCGATCGTGGTCGGCCTCACCCAGGTGGCGCTCGACGTCAACCCGGCGCTCTCCAGCATCGCCTATCTGGTGTTCGCCTACACGGGTGCCGCGTTCGGCCGGCCCTGGACGTCCCGGGCGGCCCTGACCGCCGGACTGCTGGCCGGCCCGCTGGTCTTCTGGCGGCTCCACCCGATGAAGGCCACCCGGCTGCCCGACGGCGACATCAGCTACGTCGAGTACTCCGTCCCCGAGGCGCTGTTCTTCGGCGGCATGATGACCACCCCGTTCATCCTCTGCTGGGCGTGGGGGCGGCTGACCCGGGTCCGCCGGGCCTACCTGGTGGAGCTGGAGGACCGCGCGGCCCGGCTGGAGCGCGAGCGCGACGCCCAGGCCAAGGTGGCGGTCGCCGCCGAGCGGGCGCGGATCGCCCGCGAGCTGCACGACGTGGTCGCGCACAACGTCTCGGTGATGATCGTCCAGGCGGACGGCGCCGCGTACGTGCTGGACAACTCGCCCCAGCAGGCCAAGGAGGCGCTGGGCACCATCGCCTCCACCGGCCGGCAGGCGCTGGTCGAGATGCGCCGGCTGCTCGGCGTGCTGCGCAGCGCCGACAGCAAGGGCGAGGAGTACGTGCCGCAGCCGGGCGTCGAGGAGCTGCCCGAACTGCTCGACCAGGTCCGCACGGCCGGCCTGCACGTGGACTACGCGACCTCGGGCGACCCGCGCGAGCTGCCGCGCGGCGTCGAGCTGACCGTCTACCGGATCGTCCAGGAGGCGCTGACCAACGTCCGCAAGCACGGCGGCCCCGACGTGCACGCCCGGGTCGCGGTCGACTTCGGCGAGCGCGAGCTGGCCGTGCTGGTCGAGGACGACGGCCGCGGCAGCACCGACGAGCAGCTGGCCGCCGGCGGCACCGACGGCCAGGGCCACGGCCTGATCGGCATGCGCGAGCGGGTCGGCATGGTCAGCGGCAGCCTGGACGTCGGGCCGCGACCCGGCGGCGGCTTCCGGATCCGCGCCGTGCTGCCGCTCAAGGCGGCCCACTGATCCCGGGCCCGGACGCCCACCGACCCCCGCCGTTCCCCCCGAGGACCTAGGAGCCACCCTTGACCATCCGCGTGATGCTGGTCGACGACCAGGAACTGCTGCGCACCGGATTCCGGATGATCCTGCAGTCACAGGGCGACATCGAGATCGCCGCCGAGGCCGGGGACGGCGCCCAGGCCCTGGAGAAGCTCCGGCACACCGCGGTGGACGTGATCCTCATGGACGTCCGGATGCCGCGGCTGGACGGCGTGCAGGCCACCCGGCGGATCTGCCTCGCCGAGGACGGCAGCCCGCTGCCCGACGCCCCGCACGTGCTCATCCTCACCACCTTCGACCTCGACGAGTACGCCTTCGCCGCGCTCAAGGCCGGCGCCAGCGGCTTCCTGCTCAAGGACGTGCCGCCGACCGAGCTGGTGGCCGCGATCCGCGCCGTGCACGGCGGGGACGCGGTGGTCGCGCCGACCACCACCCGCCGGATGATCGACCGGTTCGCCGAGGTGCTGCCCACCCCGCAGAGCGGCCCGGGCCGCACGGACACCCTCGGCCCGCTCACCGAACGCGAGCGCGAGGTGTTCCTGCTGGTCGCCCAGGGTCTGTCGAACGGGGAGATCGCGGCCCGGCTGGTGCTCTCCGAGGCCACCGTGAAGACCCACGTCGGACGGATCCTGGCCAAGCTGAACCTGCGCGACCGCGTCCAGGCGGTGGTGCTGGCCTACGAGGCGGGCCTGATCCGCGCCGGCGCCACCGACTGACCGGGGCCGGGCGCTGACCGGATCCGCCCCTGCCCCTTCGCCTGCCCCCGTAGAATGGGCCGGTACGTCCGGTACCCCGTCAGGTGGACTGGAACGGAGCCCTTGGACAAAGGTGGACCCGTGAGTCCGTCCGACTTCGCCGACCCCGGCGAGTTCGCCCCGCTCGCCGACGGCCTCGGCGACCCGGCCGACCCCGGCAACCGCCCGGCCCGCCTCGCCGTGGGCGTGGTCGGCACCGGCCGGGTCGGCCCGGCGCTGGGCGCCGCCCTGCAGCTCGCCGGGCACAAGGTGGTCGCCGCCTCCGGGGTGTCCGCCGCCTCCCGCCGCCGCGCCGAGGCGCTGCTGCCCGGCGTGCGGATCGTCACCCCGCCGCAGGTGCTGGCCGCCGCCGACCTCGTGCTGCTCACCGTCCCCGACGACGCGCTGGCCGACCTGGTGGCCGGCCTCGCCGCGACCGGCGCCGTCCGCCCCGGCCAGCTGCTGGTGCACACCTCGGGGGCGCACGGGGTGGCCGTGCTGGAGCCGGCCACCTCGGCCGGCGCGCTGCCGCTCGCGCTGCACCCCGCGATGACCTTCACCGGCACCTCCGTCGACCTGGCCCGGCTGGCCGGCTGCCCGTTCGGGGTGACCGCCCCCGAGGAGCTGCGCCCGGTCGCCGAGGCGCTGGTGGTGGAGATGGGCGGCGAGCCCGAGTGGGTGCCCGAGGACGTCCGCCCGCGGTACCACACCGCCCTGGCGCACGGCGCCAACCACCTGGTCACGCTGGTCGCGCAGGCGATGGAGCTGCTGCGCTCGGCCGGCGTCGCCGAGCCCGGCCGGATGCTCGGCCCGCTGCTCGGCGCCGCGCTCGACAACTCGCTGCGCTCCGGCGACGCGGCCCTCACCGGCCCGGTCGCCCGGGGCGACGCCGGCACCGTGCGGCGCCACCTGGCGCAGCTCAGTACGGTGTCCCCGGACATCCCGGCCGCCTACCGGGCGATGGCCCGCGCCACCGCCCAGCGGGCCCTGGCCCACGGGACGATCGACGAAGCGTCGGCGGCTGCGCTGCTGGACGTACTGAACGAGGAGAAGCAGTAATGGCACGCGGCAAGCAGCCGGGCAAGGCCCAGCGCGCCCCGAAGGTCCACCGGGCCGTGGTCACGCACACCGTCGACGACTTCGAGGCCGCCTTCTGGCCGGACGAGCAGCCGGTGGACAACGCGGTCGTGATGACCATGGGCGCCCTGCACGAGGGCCACGCCGCACTGATCCGCGCCGCCCGCAAGCAGGTCGGCCGGGACGGCCGGGTCGCCGTCACGGTCTTCGTCAACCCGCTGCAGTTCGGCGCCGGCGAGGACCTGGAGCGCTACCCGCGCACCCTGGACGAGGACGTGCGGCTCGCCGAGGCCAACGGCGCCGACGTGGTCTTCGCGCCGTCCGTCGACGAGGTCTACCCGAACGGCGAGCCGCAGGTGCGGCTGACCGCCGGCCCGATGGGCGAGCGCTACGAGGGCGCCACCCGGCCCGGCCACTTCGACGGGGTGCTGACCGTGGTCGCCAAGCTGCTGCACATCACCGACCCGGACTTCGCCCTCTTCGGCGAGAAGGACGCCCAGCAACTGGCGATCATCCGCCGGATGGTGGCCGACCTCGACTTCGACGTCGAGGTGGTCGGCGTGCCGACCGTCCGCGAGGAGGACGGCCTGGCGCTCTCCTCCCGCAACCGCTACCTCTCCGAGCAGGAGCGCACCAGCGCCCTCGCCCTGTCCCGGGCGCTGTTCGCCGGCCGGGACGCGGCCGCGCAGGGCCCGAAGGCCGTGCGCGAGGCCGCCGCGGCCGTACTGGACGGCGCCGAGGGAGTGGACCTCGACTACCTCGCCCTGATCGATCCGCACGACTTCACCGAGGCGCCGGACGACTTCCAGGGCGAGGCCGTGCTGGCCGTCGCCGCGAAGGTCGGTCCGACCCGCCTGATCGACAACGTCCGCATCATCGTCCGGTGATCCGGTAGTCCCACCGCTGTTCCCCTAGGCATGCACTCACAGGAGGCGTGACCCGCAATGCTCCGCACCATGCTCAAGTCCAAGATCCACCGGGCCACCGTGACCCAGGCCGACCTGCACTACGTCGGCTCCGTCACGGTGGACGAGGACCTGCTCGACGCCGCCGACCTGCTCCCCGGCGAGCTGGTCCACATCGTCGACATCAACAACGGCGCGCGGCTGGAGACGTACACCATCGCCGGCCCGCGCGGCTCCGGCGTCATCGGCATCAACGGCGCCGCCGCCCGCCTGGTCCACCCCGGCGACCTGGTCATCCTGATCGCCTACGGGCAGATGGACACCGCCGAGGCCAAGGGCTACCTGCCCAAGGTCGTCTTCGTCGACGAGCACAACCGGATCACCGGCACCGGCGGCGACCCGGCCGAGGCCGGGGAGGGCACCGGACTGCTGCGCGGGGACGCGGCGTACCGTGGCGGCAGCGGCGCCGACGACGACGCCGCGCGTTAAGGAGCCACCACGTCATGTCCGCCGTCACGCACCGCCTCACCGCCCCCGCGCCGGGCTGGACCACCGACACCGATGTCGTCGTGGTCGGCTCCGGCGTGGCCGGGCTCACCGTCGCGCTCAACGTCCGCAAGGCCGGCCTGCGGGCCATCGTGGTCACCAAGGCGATGCTGGACGACGGCTCCACCCGCTGGGCCCAGGGCGGCATCGCGGCCGCCCTGGGCGAGGGGGACACCCCCGAGCAGCACCTGACCGACACCCTGGTGGCCGGCGTCGGCCTCTGCGACGAGGACGCCGTCCGCGCCCTGGTCACCGAGGGCCCGGACGCGGTCCGCCGGCTGATCGCGGTCGGCGCCGCCTTCGACCGCGGCGAGGACGGCGCGATCCTGCTCACCCGTGAGGGCGGCCACCACCGCAACCGGATCGCGCACGCCGGCGGGGACGCCACCGGCGCCGAGATATCCCGGGCCCTGGTCGACGCCGTCCGGCGGGACCCCGAGCTGGAGCTCATCGAGCACGCCCTGGTCCTCGACCTGCTCACCGACGCCGAGGGGCACGCCGCCGGGCTGACCCTGCACGTCATGGGCGAGGGCCGGCGGGACGGCGTCGGCGCCGTCCGGGCCCGCGCGGTGGTGCTCGCCACCGGCGGCATGGGCCAGGTCTTCTCGGCCACCACCAACCCGGCGGTCTCCACCGCCGACGGCGTGGCGCTCGCGCTGCGGGCCGGCGCCGAGGTCACCGACCTGGAGTTCGTCCAGTTCCACCCCACCGTGCTCTGGCTCGGCCCGGAGGCGCAGGGCCAGCAGCCGCTGATCTCCGAGGCGGTCCGCGGCGAGGGCGCCCACCTGGTCGACGCGGACGGCGTGCGGTTCATGCTCGGGCAGCACGAGCTGGCCGAGCTGGCCCCGCGCGACATCGTCGCCAAGGCGATCACGAACCGGATGCTGCTCCAGGGCACCGATCACATGTACCTGGACGGGCGGCACTTCGGCGCCGAGATGTGGGAACGCCGGTTCCCGACCATCCTGGCGTCCTGCCGCGCGCACGGCATCGACCCCGTCGCCGAGCCGATCCCGGTCGCCCCGGCCGCGCACTACGCCTCCGGCGGGGTGCGCACCGACGACCACGGCCGCACCTCCGTCCCCGGCCTGTACGCCTGCGGCGAGGTCGCCTGCACCGGCGTGCACGGCGCCAACCGGCTGGCCTCCAACTCGCTGCTGGAGGGCCTGGTCTTCGCCGAGCGGATCGCCGCCGACCTGGCCGGCCGGCACACGGCCGGCGCCCTGCCCGAGCGCACCGTCGACGCGGCGGCGGCCCGCGCCGCCCGTCCGGTGCCGCTGCCCGCGCCCGAGGCGCGGGCCGAGATCCAGCGGCTGATGTCGCGCGGTGCGGGCGTCCTGCGCTCGGCCGCGTCGATGGCCGCCACGGCGCGGGGGCTGGCGCTGCTCGCCGAGCACGCCCGCACCGACGCCGCCGAGCAGAAGCCGGCCGACCCCCGGGTGGAGACCTGGGAGGCCGCCAACCTGCTGCTGGTCGCCGACGCGCTGGTCACCGCCGCCGCGCAGCGCGAGGAAACCCGCGGCTGCCACTGGCGCGAGGACTTCCCGGAGCGGGACGACGCGCACTGGCGGCGCCACCTGATCACCACCCTCACCGCCTCCGGCGGCCCCGTCAGCACCCCCGAGGAGCAGTAACACCATGACCGACGCGACCGACGTGACCCACCTGCACGAGCACGAGCACGAGGAGCTCCCGCTGGCCGGCGGCTGCGGCGACGGCTGCGCCTGCGGGGACGGCGAGGGCTACGAGACCGGCCTGGACCCGCAGCTCGCCGAGCTGCTGGAGGAGGCCGGGCTGGACCCGATCGAGGTCGAGGACATCGCCACCCTGGCGCTGGCCGAGGACCTCGCCGGCGGCGAGGACGTCACCTCGGTGGCGACCGTGCCGGCCGACGCCGTCGCCACCGCCGACTTCACCGCCCGCCAGGCCGGCGTGGTGGCCGGTCTGCGGATCGCCGAGGCGGTCGTCTCGCTGGTCTGCGAGGAGGAGTTCGAGGTCGAGCGGCACGTCCAGGACGGCGACCGGGTCGAGGCCGGCCAGGTGCTGCTCTCGGTCCGCTCCCGCACCCGGGACCTGCTGACCGCCGAGCGCAGCGCGCTCAACCTGCTCTGCCACCTGTCCGGCATCGCCACCGCCACCCGCGCCTGGGCGGACGCCCTGGAGGGCACCGGCGCGGTGGTCCGCGACACCCGCAAGACCACCCCGGGACTGCGCGCGCTGGAGAAGTTCGCGGTCCGCTGCGGCGGCGGCTCCAACCACCGGATGGCGCTGTCGGACGCGGCCCTGGTCAAGGACAACCACGTGGTCGCGGCCGGCGGCGTCGCCGAGGCGTTCCGCGCCGTCCGGGCCGCCTACCCGGACCTGCCGGTCGAGGTCGAGGTCGACACCCTGGAGCAGATCGCGCCGGTCCTGGAGGCCGGGGCCGACCTCGTCCTGCTGGACAACTTCACCGTCCCGCAGCTGCGCGAGGCCGTCGCCCTGGTGGCCGGCCGGGCCAAGCTGGAGGCGTCCGGCGGACTCACCCTGGCCACCGCGCGCGAGGTCGCCCAGACTGGTGTCGACTACCTGGCGGTGGGCGCGCTGACCCACTCCTCGCCGATCCTGGACATCGGCCTGGACCTGCGCGCCTGACCGGCCGCCGTTCCGCCCGCACCGCCCGTTCGTCCCCCCGTCCGCCCGCTGGTCCTCGACGCAGAAAGCATCCGATGCTGCTCACCATCGACGTCGGCAACACCCAGACCACCCTCGGCCTGTTCGGCGGTGAAGAGGTCGTCGAGACCTGGCGGATCTCCACGGATCCGCGCCGGACGGCGGACGAACTGGCGGTGCTGCTGCACGGCCTGATGGGCTCGCAGGGCTCGCGCACCGCGATCGCCGACGCGAAGGTGGAGGGCCTGGCGATCTGCTCCTCCGTCCCCTCCGTGCTCCACGAGTTCCGCGAGGTGACGCGCCGCTACTACGGCGACGTCCCCGCGGTGATCGTGGAGCCGGGGGTGAAGACGGGCGTGCACGTCCTCATGGACAACCCCAAGGAGGTCGGCGCCGACCGCATCGTCAACGCGCTGGCCGCCAACCACCTCTACGGCGGCCCGTGCATCGTGGTCGACTTCGGCACCGCCACCACCTTCGACGCGGTCAACGCCCGCGGCGACTACGTCGGCGGCGCGATCGCCCCCGGCATCGAGATCTCGGTCGAGGCGCTCGGCAACCGCGGCGCCCTGCTGCGCAAGATCGAGCTGACCCGCCCGCGCAACGTGATCGGCAAGAACACCGTCGAGGGCATGCAGTCCGGCATCCTCTACGGCTTCGCCGGCCAGGTCGACGGCCTGGTCGACCGGATGGCCCGCGAGCTCTCCAAGGACCCGGACGACGTCCAGGTGATCGCCACCGGCGGCCTGGCCCCGCTGGTCCTCGGCGAGGCCGGCTCGATCGACGTCCACGAGCCCTGGCTCACCCTCATCGGCCTGCGGCTGGTCTACGAGCGCAACCGCCCGAGCTGAGCCCGTCGCATGTGACGCGGATCCCCCGGACGCCGTGCCGGCGCCGAACACCGGTGGCCCCGTCACCCGCCGTTTCCCGCCGGGGAGCGGTGGGCGCCGAAGGCCATGCGCGGAACCGTCGCGGCCGTCGATGACACCTGGCCGACCTGCGCCCCGCGGCGCCCCGGATCGACCGCCCGAGCGCCCGCCGGGAAGAGGTACTCCCCTTCCCTGCCCTGGACCTCTCCAGCCGGGAGGTCGCCGATCGCGCTCCACCACCGGCTGACCAACCGTCCTTGCGGGCAACGGCCACGACTCGCGCCGCACGCGGGCGGCGAGCCGGGCGGGGGCCGGACGATTCCGGGAATCCGCCGACGCTCCCGAGGGTCGGTCAGGCAGTCTTCATCCGTGGACAGTTGGATCGACTTTCGGAACGAGGGCGGGTCGTGGCCGAGTTCGAGGAGTCGGACGTGACGCCGGAGGCGGCGGACGACGGGGTGGGCGGCGGCGAGCGGGGCATCCGGCGGCGCCGGCGGGTGCTGGTGGCGGTCATGGCGGCCGCGGTGGCACTGGCCGGGGGCGGGGTGGCGGCCTCGACGATGATCAAGTCGCCGGCGCAGGCGGCCGCGGAGAGCGAGCCGCCGGCGCCCGACGTGCTGACGGCGGCGGTGGAGAAGCGGGTGCTGACCGACTCGGTGGTGGTCCGCGGGCAGGTGAGCGCCGGCCAGTCGGTGGACGTGGCGCCGGCCGGGGGCGGCGGGGCGGCGGGGGCCAAGCCGGTGGTGACCAGGCTGCCGGCCAAGGCCGGCGACCAGGTGCGGGCCGGGCAGTCGGTGCTGGAGGTGGCGGGGCGGCCGGTGTTCCCGCTGCGCGGCGACCTGCCGGTGTACCGGGACCTCAAGCCGGGCGCCACCGGACAGGACGTCAAGCAGCTCCAGCAGGCCCTGAAGGAGCTGGGGTTCGACTCCGGCGGCGATGCCGAGGGCACCTTCGGCGCGGGCACCAAGGAGGCGGTGAAGGCGTTCTACGCGGCGCGCGGCTACGACCCGCTGCCCGCCGCGCCGGACGGGGACGCCCAGGTGACCGCCGCCCAGGACGCGGTCACCGGCGGCGAGCGCGCGCTGGCGGACGCCAGGGACGCGCTGAGGCTGGCGAGGAAGCGCCACGACGACGCGGTGGCGGCCGACCGGCAGCAGTCCCGACAGCAGGCGCAGCAGAGCGCCGCACCGGCCACGGGCGCGGCGACGGGGGCGGCCACCGGCGGCGCGGCCCCGGCCCCGGTCGGGGAGAGCCCCGTCGACGCGGCCCGCACCGCCGTCGACACCGCCCGGAAGCAGGTGACCCGGGCCACCGAGGACCTCGCCAAGCTGCGGAAGAAGGTGACGGACGCGAAGGCCTCCACCGGCCCGATGGTCCCGGCCGCCGAGCTGCTGTTCCTCTCCGGCTTCCCCGCCCGGGTGGACTCGGTGGCCGGCCGGATCGGCGGCGAGGTGTCCGGCAAGGTGCTGACCGTCTCGGCCGGGGCGCTGGTGGTCAAGGGCGGTCTGACCATCACCGACAAGGGCCTGGTGCGTCCCGGCCAGGTGGTGGAGATCCTCTCCGAGGTGACCGGCGTCAAGGCCGCCGGCACGGTCGGCGCGGTGGCCGACACCCCGGAGGACGGCCAGCCGGCCGCGGCCGCGCCGGGCGCCGGGGCGGGCGGCGGCCAGAACCCGGCCCCCGTCCAGGGCGGTGCGGCGAGCGGCTACGCGATGGTGGTCCAGCCGGACGCGCCGCTGGACCCGCGGCTGGCCGGCCAGGACGTCCGGCTGACCGTGCAGGCCGCCTCCTCGGCCGGCCCGGTGCTGGTGGTCCCGCTGTCGGCGGTCTCCGCGACGGCGGACGGCAGGACGGTGGTGACGGTGTACGAGAACGGGCAGCGCCGCCGGGTGGAGGTCACCCCGGGGACGGTCGGCGGCGGCAGCGCCGAGGTCCGGCCGCTGACCGGGGGCACGCTGAAGCCGGGCGACCGGGTGATCGTCGGCGTCAAGGACGCCACCGGGGCGGGCGCCAGGTGACCGGCGTCGTCGGCACCGGGCCGGGCGCCCCCGTCATCGAGTTCCGCCAGGTCGGCCTGACCTACCCGGGGCCGCCCCCGGTGACCGCGCTGAAGCCGTGCGACCTCACGATCGCCCCCGGCGAGTACGTCACCGTGGTCGGCCCGTCCGGCTCCGGCAAGTCCACCTTCCTGAACATCGCCGGGCTGCTGGACGCCCCCACCACCGGCCAGTACCTGCTGGACGGCATCGACACCGGCTCCCTCCCGGACTCCGACCGCACCGCGCTGCGCGGGCGCCGGATCGGCTTCGTCTTCCAGTCCTTCCACCTCCTGCCGCACCGCTCGGCGACCGAGAACGTGGCGCTGGCGATGCTCTACACGGCCGGCCGGGGCCGGCGCGGCGCCGGGCGGCGCGAGCCGGCCCGGGCGGCGCTGGCCCGGGTGGGCCTCGGCCACCGGCTGGACGCCCTGCCGACCCGGCTGTCCGGCGGCGAGCGGCAGCGGGTGGCGATCGCCCGGGCGCTGGTCGGCCGGCCCTCGCTGCTGCTCTGCGACGAGCCGACCGGCAACCTGGACACCGGCACCGCCGAGTCGGTCCTGGCCCTGCTGGACGAGCTGCACGCGCAGGGCCTGACGGTGCTGCTGATCACCCACGACCCGCAGGTGGCCGCCCACGGCCGGCGGACGGTGGCGATCCGGGACGGCGTGCTGCGCGAGGAGGTGGCCGCGGCATGAGCATCCGGCCGACCCGCCGCCGCGACCGGGTGGTCGAGCCGTCCCGGCTCCCGCTGCGCGACCTGCTCGCCGAGGCGCTGGCCGGCGTCCTCCAGCGGCCGGCCCGCTCGGCGCTGACCGGTCTGGGCACCGTCCTCGGGGTGGGCACCTTCGTGGCCGTCCTGGGGCTGACCGCGACCGCCTCCTCGCAGATCGACTCCCGGTTCAGCGTGCTGAGCGCGACCGAGGTGAGCGTCGAGGACACCGGCGGCGCCCGCCCCGAGCTGGTGCGCCTGGCCTTCCCGGCCGACGCCGACGCGCGCATCGAGCGGCTGAACGGGGTCGAGGCGGCCGGCGCCTACTGGCCGGTGGGCCGGGCCTCCGGCACCGTCCGGGCCGCGCCGGTGGGCCGGCAGGGCGGTGGCGAGCAGGTCTCGGTGGTGGCCGCCTCGGCCGGGGTGCTGAAGGCCGCCGAGCCGCACCTGGTGCAGGGCCGGACCTTCGACGGCTGGCACGACTCCACCGGCCGGCAGGTGGCGGTGATCGGCGCGGCGCTGGCGGCCCGGCTGGGGATCACCACGCTGGACACCCAGCCGGCGATCTTCCTGGAGAACAAGCCGTTCACGGTGATCGGCATCGTCGACGACGTGAAGCGCATGGCGGACCTGCTGCTCTCGGTGACGGTGCCGCGCGGGGCCGCCGCCCGCCTCTGGGGCGAGCCGGACCGCGACCGGGCCAAGATGATCATCTCGACCAGGATCGGCGCGGCCCGGCAGATCGCCGAGGAGGCCCCGCTCGCCCTGGACCCGGCCCACCCCGAGTACTTCGAACCGGTCCCGCCGCCGGACCCGCGCACCCTCCGCTCCGACGTCACCTCCGACCTCGACCAGCTGTTCCTGCTGCTGGCCGGCATCTGCCTGGTGATCGGCGCGGTGGGCATCGCCAACACCACCCTGGTCGCCGTCCTGGAGCGGACCGGCGAGATCGGCCTGCGCCGGGCGCTGGGCGCCCGCGGCCGCCACATCACCGGCCAGTTCCTCTCCGAGTCGGCCTCGCTGGGGCTGGTCGGCGGCCTGGTGGGCACCTCGCTGGGCGTGCTGACGGTGCTCGGGGTGGCGCTGGCCCGGGACTGGACGCCGGTGGTCGACCCGGCGACGGTGGCGGCAGCACCGGTGATCGGCCTGCTCACCGGACTGCTGGCCGGGGTCTACCCGGCCTGGCGGGCGGCCCGGATCCAGCCGGCGGAGGCGCTGCGCCGCTGAGCCGCCCGGCGCGGTCCGGGCCCCGCCCCGGAGGCGAGCGGGCGAGTGACGCGTGGCGTCGGCGCGAGGTTACCGACAAATCGGATATTCCTCACGTAGTGTCAACCCATGCCTACGCCACACGGATCGCGCGGCGGCATGGCCTTCAGCGCCGACGAAGTCCGCGTGCTGCGCCGCGCCCTCGCCCAAGCCCTGCACCCCTCCGTCCCCGTCCACCTCCAGTTCCCCGGCCGCCCGGCGCACGCCGACGCGGGCGCGGCGCTGTGGGCCGAGGACGTCCAGGACGCGCTGCGCCTGACCGAGGCGATCGACGAGGCCGTCCAGGAGGGCGGCCGGCTGCGCGCCTTCCTGCTCGCCGACCTCGCCCGCTACCGGGCCGCTCTGCCCGGCACCGCCACCGGCTACCTGGAGCGGTTGGAGGAGGCGGTGACCGACGGCTACCTCCCCGGGCCGGAGGACCTCACCGCGCTGCGCGGACTGAGCCGCCAGCCCTGCGGGCAGGGCGAGCGCTCCCGCCGCTCCCGGCTGGCCGGGCGCTGCCACGCGCTGGCCGAGGCGGCCGTGCGCGAGCGGCTCGCCCTCACCACCGGCCAGCGCCACCTCGTCGCCGTACCGAGCCCCGCCGCTCCCCCGAGCTCTCCCCCCATCCCCGTTGGCACCCCTGTTGGAGGACGGATCCCGATGAGCAGCACCGAGCCCCCCGTCGAGCAGTCCGCCGACCCCCGCGCCCCCCAGGAGCGGCAGCCCGCCCGGCCGCACCGGATGCCCACTCCCGCCGAGCTGTTCGGCCGCCGCCCCAAGCCGGCCGCCCGCCCGGCCGCACCGGAGGCACCCGAGGACCTGGAGCTGGCCACCGGCACCGGCTGAGCCCGCCCCGCCAGCGCCTCCCGGGGAGGCCGCGCCGGTTCCGACCGGCCCGGCCTCCCCGTTCCCGTGCCCGGCGGCCCCGGCCGCACCGCGCGGCACGGTAATCCCGTGGCGGAGCACCGGTCCGGGCTGGCTACCCTGGTGGGGTGAGCGATCAGAGCCCCATCCCCGCGACCGACGACCTTCCCGAGCAGATGCGCGTCCGGCGCGAGAAGCTGGACCGGCTCCGGGCCGCCGGCGTCGACCCCTACCCGGTCGGCTTCCCCCGGACCAGCACCATCGCCGACCTCCGGGCCAAGCACCCGGACCTCGCCCCGGACACCGCGACCGGCGAGCGGGTCGGCATCACCGGCCGGGTGATCCTCTCCCGCACCGGCGGCAAGCTCTGCTTCGCCACCCTGCGCGACGGCTCCGGCGACCTCCAGGTGATGCTCTCCCTGGACAAGCTGGGCGAGGAGCGGCTGTCGGCCTGGAAGTCCGACATCGACCTCGGCGACCAGGTCGGCGTCGAGGGCGAGGTGATCACCTCCCGGCGCGGCGAGCTGTCCGTGATGGTGGACCGCTGGGAGCTCACCGCCAAGTGCCTGCGCCCGCTGCCGGACAAGCACAAGGGCCTGACCGACCCGGAGGCCCGGGTCCGCCAGCGGTACGTCGACCTGATCGTCAACCCCGAGGCCCGCGAGATCCTCCACCTGCGGTCCAAGGTGGTCCGCTCGATCCGCCGCACCTACGAGGAGCGCGGCTACATCGAGGTCGAGACCCCGATGCTGCAGCCGGTGCACGGCGGCGCCAACGCGCGGCCGTTCAAGACGCACATCAACGCGTACGACATCGACCTCTACATGCGGATCGCCCCCGAGCTGTACCTCAAGCGGCTGGTGGTCGGCGGCGCGGAGAAGGTCTTCGAGATCAACCGCAACTTCCGCAACGAGGGCGCGGACTCCACCCACAACCCCGAGTTCACCTCGCTGGAGTCCTACGAGGCCTACGGCGACTACGACACCCAGGCCGAGCTGATCCGGGCGACCATCGTCAACGCCGCCCGGGACGCGCTGGGCACCACGGTGATCCGGGGCCTGGACCCGCACGGCGTGGAGCACGAGATCGACCTCGCCGAGCCCTGGGAGGAGATCAGCGTCTACCCGGGCATCTCCGCCCGGCTGGGCGCCGAGGTCACCCCGGAGACCGGTGTCGAGGAGCTGCGCAAGCTGGCCGCCGAGCACGGCATCCCCTTCGAGAAGGAGTGGGGCCACGGCCAGATCGTGCTGGAGATGGTCGAGCGCCTGCTGGAGGAGAACGCCGTCCGGCCGACCTTCCTCAGGGACTACCCGACCGAGGTCTCCCCGCTGACCCGCCAGCACCGCTCGGTCCCGGGCGTGGCCGAGAAGTGGGACCTGGTGATCTTCGGCACCGAGATCGGCACCGCCTACTCCGAGCTGGTCGACCCGGTCGAGCAGCGCGCCCGCCTCACCGCGCAGTCCCTGCTGGCGGCCGGCGGCGACGTCGAGGCGATGCAGGTCGACGAGGACTTCCTGCGGGCCCTGGAGTACGCGATGCCGCCCACCGGCGGCCTCGGGCTCGGGGTGGACCGCCTGATCATGCTGCTCACCGGCAAGAACATCCGGGAGACCGTGCTCTTCCCGCTGGTAAAGCCGGAGCCCAAGGCGTCCGCCGGTGCGGCGGAGAAGACCGAGGAGGAGTGACCTGATGGACTACGTCAGCGCGATCGTCCCGCCGCTGGTCATGGCGATCGGCTTCGGCTTCCTGGTGCGGGCCATCATCCGTACCCAGGGCGGGGCCCAGAAGGCCAAGGAGGACGCGGTCGACTGACCCGTCGGCCGCCCGCGAGACCACGCGCCGCCATTCCCGGATTCCGGGGGTGGCGGCGCGCCGGTTTGGCGGCACTTCACAAGATTTGCCCCATTCACTCCCTATCCTGGCCGGACTATGGTCCGGCAACTCGGCGAACTTGAGAACGCCATCATGACCCGGGTGTGGCGGTGGAACCGACCGGTCACGGTTCGCGAGGTTCTCCTGGATCTGCGGTCGGAACGCGATATCGCGTACACCACGGTGATGACCGTCCTGGACAAGCTGCACAGAAAGGGCTGGCTCCGCCGCGAGCGCGCGGGGCGGGCCTATCGATATGAACCGGTCTCCTCGCGCGAGGCGTACACGGCGACCCTGATGAACGACGCGTGGGCCACGAGCGACAATCCCGCCGCGGCCCTGGTGCACTTCTTCGGCCTGATGTCGCCCGAGCAGCGGGAGGCACTGCGGGACGCCCTGCGGGTGGCCGCTCTGTCCCCGTCCGATCCGGCCGCCCCGGATTCCCCGGAGAGCGGACCGGATACCGGGGAGACCCGATCGGGGCCGGCACGATAACGTCCCGCCATGGAGGTCACCATCCGCCGGGCGCGGACCACGGACGTGCGGGCCGTACGCGGGCTCGTCGACGCGTACTCGCGCGACGGGATTCTGCTCGACAAGCCCACCGTCACACTGTTCGAATCGGTGCAGGAGTTCTGGGTCGCGGAACGCGACGACGACGGGACGGTGGTCGCCTGCGGCGCGCTGCACGTGATGTGGGAGGACCTCGCCGAGGTCCGCACCCTCGCCGTCGACCCGTCCTGCCGCGGTCACGGAGTGGGACACCTGCTGCTGGAGAAGCTGCTGCAGACCGCCCGCTGGCTCGGCGTCCGTCGGATTTTCTGCTTGACGTTCGAGGTCGCCTTCTTCGCGAAACACGGTTTCGTGGAGATCGGGGAGCTCCAGGAAACCGATGATGGTACGACAGACCCGGCGGCGATCGCTACGGATGTCTATGAAGAACTTCTCCGCTCGTACGATGAAGGTGTCGCCGAGTTCCTCGACCTGGAGCGGGTGAAGCCCAACACACTGGGCAACTCGCGCATGCTGCTGCACCTGTGAGCCGCCCCCGGACGGCCAGGGGTTTGTGTTTTCCGGAGAAAGGCGCTTTCCTTTCCTTAGGCAATGGGTCGTTTAGCGGAAAGGGAAGCCCGTGGCACAGAGGGTGCAGGTCATTCTTGAAGACGATCTCGACGGCGGGTCGGCGGACGAGACGGTCACGTTCGCGCTCGACGGCGTTGCCTACGAGATCGACCTGAAGAGCGCCAACGCGGACAAGCTCCGCGGTCTGCTGGCGCCGTACGTCGAGAAGGGGCGCAAGCAGAGCGGTCGCCTCGCCGGCACCCGCCGGGCCGGCCGCGGCGCCGCCCCGCGTCCGTCCGGCAGCGTCCCGGACACCGCGAAGATCCGCGCGTGGGCCAAGGAGCAGGGCCTGGAGGTCAACGACCGCGGCCGCGTCCCCAGCAACGTGCGCGAGGCCTACGAGAAGGCCAACGCGTCCTGAACCGGGCGACGCCCGGCCGCCGGGACGGGTGCGGGGTTCCGGGGGCCGCTTGAGCGTCCGCGGCACACGCGCGGGGCGTGGAGGGAACCCCTCCGCGCCCCGCGCCGCACACCCGGGACGGGGCCGGCCGCCGAACCCGGGACGGCCCCGGCTGCCCGTTCGGGCAGCGGGCCGGGGTCCGGTCCGGGCGGCGCGACGGCCGTGGCCTGTGCGACGCTGTAAGGGCGGAACGGCACCGCGGACGGTGCCCGGGCGGCGTACCGGCCGCCCGGCCGCGACTGATCCGCCGTCAGCGGCGGCCCGACTTCTCGCCAGGCGAACACCGTCACCGCGGAAACTGCGCGAGAACCGCCCCGATACCGGGTATGAATGCAGAGGGACGGGGTCCGTGGCTCCGCCCGGGGCAGGACGCGTGACCGGTCGGCCACCCACCGGCAGCGTCGCGGCGGAGGTTGTTCGCCGATGGCGTAGCGGTATCCGGTGCATCCGGCCCGCGTGCGGGAACACCGTCTCCCAGCACCGGGTTGGGATTGGTGTCGGCTGGTCGCGCAGCATCTCGCTCCCCTACGAGGGAGTGAATCCGTGGGCCGCGCCGCTGAGCGGGACTAGCATGCGGAAGGACAGGGCGGGGACGGACCCCGAACTGCCCGACCGCTCTGAGGAGCGATAAACGATGTTCGAGAGGTTCACCGACCGCGCGCGGCGGGTTGTCGTCCTGGCTCAGGAAGAAGCCCGGATGCTCAACCACAACTACATCGGCACCGAGCACATCCTCCTGGGTCTGATCCACGAGGGTGAGGGTGTCGCCGCTAAGGCCCTGGAGAGCCTCGGGATTTCTCTTGAGGCCGTTCGCCAGCAGGTCGAGGAGATCATCGGCCAGGGCCAGCAGGCCCCGTCCGGTCACATTCCCTTCACCCCCCGGGCGAAGAAGGTCCTGGAGCTGTCGCTCCGGGAGGCCCTGCAGCTCGGCCACAACTACATCGGCACCGAGCACATCCTGCTCGGCCTGATCCGCGAGGGCGAGGGCGTCGCCGCCCAGGTCCTGGTGAAGCTGGGCGCCGACCTCAACCGGGTCCGCCAGCAGGTCATCCAGCTGCTCTCCGGCTACCAGACCCCCGGCGGCAAGGAGTCGGCCACGGCCGGCGGGCCCGCCGAGGGCACCCCGTCGACCTCGCTGGTCCTCGACCAGTTCGGCCGCAACCTCACCCAGGCCGCCCGCGAGGCCAAGCTCGACCCGGTGATCGGGCGCGAGAAGGAGATCGAGCGGGTCATGCAGGTGCTGTCCCGCCGCACCAAGAACAACCCGGTGCTGATCGGTGAGCCCGGCGTCGGCAAGACCGCCGTCGTCGAGGGCCTGGCCCAGGCGATCGTCAAGGGCGAGGTCCCGGAGACGCTCAAGGACAAGCAGCTCTACACGCTGGACCTGGGCGCCCTGGTGGCCGGCTCCCGCTACCGCGGTGACTTCGAGGAGCGCCTGAAGAAGGTCCTCAAGGAGATCCGCACCCGCGGCGACATCATCCTGTTCATCGACGAGCTGCACACCCTGGTCGGCGCGGGCGCCGCCGAGGGCGCCATCGACGCCGCCTCGATCCTCAAGCCGATGCTGGCCCGCGGTGAGCTGCAGACCATCGGTGCCACCACGCTCGACGAGTACCGCAAGCACCTGGAGAAGGACGCCGCGCTGGAGCGCCGCTTCCAGCCGATCCAGGTCGCCGAGCCGTCGCTGCCGCACACCATCGAGATCCTCAAGGGCCTGCGCGACCGCTACGAGGCCCACCACCGGGTCTCCATCACGGACGCCGCCCTGGTCGCCGCCGCCACCCTGGCCGACCGGTACATCTCGGACCGCTTCCTGCCGGACAAGGCCATCGACCTGATCGACGAGGCCGGCTCCCGGATGCGCATCCGCCGGATGACCGCGCCGCCGGACCTGCGCGAGTTCGACGAGAAGATCGCCGACGTGCGCCGCGAGAAGGAGAGCGCGATCGACGCGCAGGACTTCGAGAAGGCCGCGTCCCTGCGCGACGACGAGAAGCAGCTCCTGCAGGCCAAGGCCAAGCGCGAGAAGGAGTGGAAGGCCGGCGACATGGACGTCGTCGCGGAGGTCGACGAGGAGCTCATCGCCGAGGTCCTGGCCACCGCCACCGGCATCCCGGTCTTCAAGCTGACCGAGGAGGAGACCTCCCGGCTGCTGCGCATGGAGGACGAGCTGCACAAGCGCGTCATCGGCCAGAAGGACGCCATCAAGGCGCTCTCCCAGGCCATCCGGCGCACCCGTGCGGGCCTCAAGGACCCGAAGCGCCCCGGCGGCTCGTTCATCTTCGCCGGCCCGTCCGGCGTCGGTAAGACCGAGCTCTCCAAGACGCTCGCCGAGTTCCTCTTCGGCGACGAGGACGCGCTGATCGCCCTCGACATGTCGGAGTTCTCGGAGAAGCACACCGTCTCCCGGCTCTTCGGTTCGCCCCCCGGCTACGTGGGCTACGAGGAGGGCGGCCAGCTGACCGAGAAGGTGCGCCGCAAGCCGTTCTCCGTCGTCCTCTTCGACGAGGTGGAGAAGGCCCACCCGGACATCTTCAACTCGCTGCTGCAGATCCTGGAGGACGGTCGTCTGACCGACTCCCAGGGCCGCGTGGTCGACTTCAAGAACACCGTCATCATCATGACGACCAACCTCGGCACCCGGGACATCTCCAAGGGCTTCAACCTGGGCTTCGCGGCCCAGGGCGACACCCAGACCGGGTACGAGCGGATGAAGGCGAAGGTCGGCGAGGAGCTCAAGCAGCACTTCCGCCCCGAGTTCCTGAACCGCGTCGACGACATCGTCGTCTTCCACCAGCTGTCCGAGGACGACATCATCCAGATCGTCGACCTCATGATCGCCAAGGTGGACGAGCGGCTCAAGGACAAGGACATGGGCCTGGAACTCAGCGTCGAGGCCAAGAAGCTGCTGGCCAAGCGCGGCTACGACCCGATCCTGGGCGCCCGGCCGCTGCGCCGGACCATCCAGCGCGACATCGAGGACCACCTCTCCGAGAAGATCCTCTTCGGCGAGCTGCGGGCCGGCCACATCGTGGTCGTCGGGGTCGAGGGCGAGGGCAAGGACGCGAAGTTCACCTTCCGCGGCGAGGAGAAGTCCGCGGTCGCGGACACCCCGGCCGCCGTCGCCTCGCCGGGTCCCGACCTGACGAAGTAGCAACATTTAACAGATAACAGCAAACAGTTCGGGCCCCCGGCGTTCGCGCCGGGGGCCCGAACCGTTTTCCGGAACAGATCCGAACGTGTGATCCGGCCCACGAAGGGGCAGGTGGGGGGCCGAATGGGGGGCCGGTGCGGGTGCGACCCAAAGTGCAGTCATCTTTAATGTCAATGTTGTTGACAGTGCGTCAGCTGATACGAAGTCGCGGAGCATAGCGCTGTAGCCATGTCACGGTCAAGGTCTATCTTTTCCGTCCACGCTTGGATCAAATGACGTCCACCTGTCTTTCATTGGTTTACCGGAAGGCCAAGAGCCGGACGGTTTGGGGAGGACGTCACAACGTTGAAGATGACCAGGAAAGCCGCTTCGGTCGCCTCGGCCGCAGCGGTCATAGCCGCGCTCGGCGCGGGGCTGCTGCCGGGCACGGCCGTCGCCGCCGGCTCCGCCCCCGTTCCGACGGACCCGGCCGACGCAGTCCAGACCAGCACTGAGCACAACCTGCCGGGCCCGCTGACCGAGAAGGTCGAGGCCGAGCAGAAGGCCGCCACCGAGCAGCTGCTCGCCGGCACCGCCAAGGTCGAGCAGCACGGCGGCAGCTCCAGCATCAAGCTGGGCAAGGACAAGTACGTCGAGCTGGCCCGCGAGCGCACGGACAAGATCTTCACCATCCTGGTGGAGTTCGGCGACCAGGTGGACAACACCACCACAACGCCGGACGGCAAGATCAAGTACGGCGGCACCCCCGGCCCGCAGCGCAACCAGATCGAGAAGCCCGACGCGGCCACCAACAACTCGACGCTCTGGCAGGCCGACTACAACCAGCAGCACTACCAGGACCTGTACTTCAGCAAGACCCAGGACTCGCTGAAGACCTACTACGAGAAGCAGTCCTCGGGCCGCTACTCGGTGGACGGTCAGGTCACCGACTGGGTGAAGGTCAAGTACAACGAGGCCCGCTACGGCTCGGACTACTGCGGCCAGCACGTCTGCGCCAACGCGCAGGACCTGATCCGCGACGCGATCGACACCTGGGTCGCCGACCAGAAGGCCAAGGGCCAGACGGACGAGCAGATCAAGGCCACCATCGCGCAGTACGACCAGTGGGACCGGTACGACTTCAACCACAACGGCAACTTCAACGAGCCGGACGGTTACATCGACCACTTCCAGATCGTGCACGCCGGTGAGGACCAGTCGGCGGGCGGCGGCAAGCAGGGTACTGACGCCCTGTGGGCCCACCGTTCGTACGTCTACGGCACCGGCGCCGGCTCCACCGGTCCGGCCGACAACAAGCTGGGCGGCACCCCGGTCGGCGGCACCGGCGTCTGGGTCGGCGACTACACCATGCAGCCCGAGAACGGCGGCCTCGGTGTCTTCGCCCACGAGTACGGCCACGACCTCGGTCTGCCGGACCTCTACGACACCTCCGGCAGCGGCATCGACAACTCGGTCGGCTTCTGGTCGCTGATGTCGTCGGGCTCCTGGCTGGGCGAGGGCAAGAACTCGATCGGCGACATGCCGAACGACCTCGACGCCTGGAGCAAGCTCCAGCTCGGCTGGCTGAAGTACGACAAGGCCAAGGCCGGCACCGAGTCGACCCACCACATCGGCCCGGCGGAGTACAACAGCAAGCTCCCGCAGGCGCTCGTCGTCGACCTGCCGAAGAAGTCCGTCACCACCACCGTCAACAAGCCCTACGCGGGCGCCAACGAGTGGTGGAGCGGCAGCGCGGACGACCTGAACGTCTCGCTGACCCGTGACGTCGACCTGACCGGCAAGACCTCGGGCTCCCTGTCGGCCAAGGCCTGGTACGACATCGAGCAGGACTTCGACTACGGCTACGCCGAGGTCTCCGCCGACGGTGGCACCACCTGGACCGCCCTGAACGGCACCTTCAACGGCGTCGCGCTGCCGAAGGACCCCTCGGGCAACGCCTCGCTGACCGGCAACTCGGGCGACAAGTGGGGCGACCTCGTCCTCCCGCTGGACGCCTACGCCGGCAAGGCCGTCAAGGTCCGCTTCCGCTACGTCACCGACGGCGGCCTGCACCTCAAGGGCCTGGCCCTGGACGAGCTCGCGGTGACCGCCGACGGCGCCACCGTGTTCACCGACGGCGCCGAGAACGGCGACAACGGCTGGACCGCCAAGGGCTTCTCCCGCACCACCGGGTCCTTCACCAAGGACTACAACCAGTACTACATCGCGGAGAACCGCCAGTACGTCTCGTACGACCGCACCCTCAAGGTCGGCCCGTACAACTTCGGCTTCGCCGACAAGCCGCTCTGGGTCGAGCACTACCCGTACCAGCCCGGTCTGCTGATCTGGTACTGGGACGAGTCGCAGAGTGACAACAACGTCACCAACCACCCGGGCCAGGGTCTGATCCTGCCGGTCGACTCGCACCCGAGCCCGCTGAAGTGGAAGGACGGCACGCTGATGCGCCCGCGCATCAACGGCTACGACTCCACCTTCGGCTCCCGCAAGACCGACTCCCTGACCCTGCACCGCGCCGGCGTCGAGACGGTCGTCCCGCGGGCCAAGGGTGTCGACGAGTTCTCCGACCTGAAGTCGTACTGGTCGAAGGACAACCCGTACAGCAGCG
The DNA here is from genome assembly GCF_040296005.1 of Kitasatospora sp. NPDC002551. Taxonomy (NCBI): domain Bacteria; kingdom Bacillati; phylum Actinomycetota; class Actinomycetes; order Kitasatosporales; family Streptomycetaceae; genus Kitasatospora; species Kitasatospora sp. NPDC002551. The sequence goes on from NZ_JBEOWI010000015.1 coordinate 28,155, forward strand.
TCATCGTCCCGAAGACGGGCACCAGCATCGAGGTCGAGAACGAGTCCTCGAACTACCTGGAGACCTGGATCCGCGTCCGCCCGGTCGACAACTGATCGACCGGCTCTGACGCCCGGTCCATGACCAGGCACCGCTGAGCCGATCCGGCCCGCTCCCGCACCCGCGGGGGCGGGCCGGATTCCTTCTGCTCGGCTCCGCCTCCTGGCCGGCATGAGCGCTCCAAACCCGCCCCGCGGGTGGTGCTGCTCACAAGCCGCGGGACCGGTACGAGCGGCGGTAGTAGCCCGACCGGGCGAGGCTCGGCGGCCGCCTTCCCGTGAACGGACGATCCGACCGCATGATCGTTACTCCGTCGGTTTGAATTCACGGGCCGAGGATGACTACACGCCGTAGTACGTCACACGGTTTGGGGCTCCGCTCGGTGACGGTTACACCTGAGTGGTCCCCCGCTCAGCACGCCCGAACGGCTCAGCGTGCTGCCCCCGTACGTTCATGAGGTCGAGCTCCGATGCCTTCCGTCCCGCCTCTGGGGCCGGCCCTGTGCCGGCTCGCCGACTCCTTCCTCCGGCAGACCGGCCGCACCCACTCCACCACCGCCGCCGCGGCCGGTGCGGCCGTGCTGACCGGCGCCCTGCTCCTCACCACCACGGGCAGCGCCTCGGCGCAGACCATCGCCCCGACCACCCCCGGCAGCTCGGCGTTCACCGCGCCGCACGGGGCGGTGAACGCTCCGGTGCTGGTCCAGGTCGCGGGCCCGAGCCCGTACACGCTGCCGTCCGAGCAGGCCTCGGCCCAGGAGTACGTGGCGGTCGCGGCCAACCTGCTGCCCGCGCAGGCCGCCGTGCCGGCGCCCGTCGCGGAGCCGCAGCCGCAGCCGCAGCCGGAGCCCGCGCCCGTCGAGCCCGCGCCGACCCCCGCCCCGGAGCCCGCACCCGAGCCCACCCCGGCCCCGGCGCCCGCCCCGCAGTGGTCCGCGCCGGTCCCGGGCGCGCCGACCAGCAACCCCTACGGCGTGCGCAACCCGCACTACGCGGCCGGGTACCACACCGGCGTGGACTTCGCGGTCCCCCAGGGCACCCCGCTGCTCGCGGTCGGCAACGCCACCGTGGTGTCGGCCGGCTGGGACGGCGCGTACGGCAAGGAGGTCGTCCTGCGGCTGGCGGACGGCCGGTACGCCCAGTACGCCCACATGTCCTCGCTGTCGGTCTCGGCGGGCCAGCGCGTCGCGGCCGGGCAGCAGATCGGCCGCTCCGGCAACACCGGCAACTCGACCGGTCCGCACCTTCACTTCGAGATCCGCTCGGCCAACCAGTACGGCAGGGTGATCAACCCGATCGCCTACCTGTCCGGGCACGGGGTCACCGACTTCTGATCCCCCGTCCGGGGGACCCGCCGCCTCCCCCGGACGCTCAGTCCGTCGGCGCGGGCCTGCCGATCAGCCGGCAGATCTCCAGCGCGACGTGCTGGGCGGCCTCGACCGCCTCCTCCCGGGTGGGCTCCGCGACCCGCGTCCCGCCGGCCGGGCACTCGGCCTCGGGCCGCTTGTCCTCGGGCCGCTTGTCCTCGGGCCGCTTGTCCTGGTGCAGCAGGAAGAGGGCGGAGTTGATGGTGAACAGGGACATCGCCGCGCGCAGCCGGTCCTCGAAGCTCGCCTCCGGACCGTGCACCAGCCGGACCAGCGCGATCATGCTGTCCCGGAACTCCCGCCCGGCCTGCAGGTCGCGCAGCGCGGGCTGGTTCTCCTGGAAGAAGCGCAGCAGCGGCGCCCGCTCGGACATCCCGGCCGCGAACCGGCGGATCAGCTCGTCCCGGACGTCGGGCGTCCAGGTCTGCTCGCGCCCCCAGGCGATGAGCTCGTGGATCGGCGCGGCGGTGGCCGTCACGATGCCCTGGACGATGTCTTCCTTGGTCTTGAAGTGGTAGTAGAGCGCCGCCTTGGTGACGCCGAGGCGGTCGGCGATCTCCCGCAGCGAGGTGCGCTCGTAGCCGTGCTCGGAGAAGAGCTCCAGAGCGACGGCGACGATGCGCGCCCGGGTGTCGCTGCGGGGGCTGTGCGTCGTGCCCATCGCCTGCCTCTGACTGCGTCGTGGTTCGGTCTCCGCGCCGGCCGACGACCGCCGCGGCGTAGCGACGGGCACCTGACCGGCGACCGCTTTTTCGTTCATTCTCCCTGCCCGGCGCGCCCGCCGAAAAACTGGCTTGACGACCGGCTAGTGAACAACCTACCGTGCCGACGGTCCACAAACTAGCCGGGCGACAAGTAAGGAGGCCCCCGCAGGCCGCGCCGGTCGCCCGACGTCCTGTTCCGGGAGACACCCACCCATGTCACACCCCAAGGCCGACACCGGCTCCCCCGAGAAGAAACCGGCCGAGGAGGAACAGCCCCGCTCGGCCCGTGAGATCCGCCTGGTCATGATCGGCCTGGTGGTCACCATGCTGCTCGCGATGCTCGACGGCCTGATCGTCGGCACCGCGATGCCGACCATCGTCGGCGAGCTCGGCGGCGCCGAGCACCTGTCGTGGGTGGTCACCTCGTACACCCTGGCGACCGCCGCCTCCACCCCGATCTGGGGCAAGCTCGGCGACCTCTACGGCCGCAAGGGCACCTTCCTCACCTCGATCGTGATCTTCCTGGCCGGCTCGGCGCTCTCCGGCCTCTCCCGGGACATGACCGAGCTGATCGGCTTCCGCGCCCTGCAGGGCCTGGGCGCCGGCGGTCTGATGGTCGGCGTGATGTCGATCATGGGTGCGCTCGTCCCGCCGCGCGACCGCGGCAAGTACCAGGGCATGTTCGCCGCGGTGATGGCCCTCGCCACCATCGGCGGTCCGCTGGTCGGCGGCTTCATCACCGACCACCTGAACTGGCGCTGGACCTTCTACATCAACCTGCCGCTCGGCGCCGTCGCGCTCGCCGTCGTCGTGGTCACGCTGAAGCTGCCGAAGGTCCGCAGCAAGGCCCGGATCGACTACCTCGGCGCGCTGCTGCTCACCACCGGCATCACCGCGCTCACCCTGATCACCACCTGGGGCGGGCAGGAGTACGCCTGGGGCTCGAAGCAGATCCTCGGCCTGGCCGCGCTGGCCGCGGCCACCCTGATCGGCTTCTGCTACGTCGAGCAGCGGGTCGAGGAGCCGATGCTTCCGCTGTCGCTGTTCCGGAACCTCAACTTCACCCTGGTCTCGATCATCGGCTTCGTGGTCGGCTTCGTGATGTTCGGCTCGACCGTCTTCCTGCCGCTCTACCAGCAGACCGTGCAGGGCGCCTCGGCGACCAACTCCGGCCTGCTGCTGATGCCGATGATGTTCGGCATGCTGGTGATCTCGCTGGTGGTCGGCCAGGCGGTGACCAAGACCGGCAAGTACCGGATCTACCCGATCATCGGCACCGTGGTGATGACCGCCGGCATGCTGCTGCTCTCCACCCTGTCCACCGGCACCTCGGGCTTCGCCTCCGCCTGCTGGATGGTGGTGCTCGGTGCCGGCATGGGCTTCCTGATGCAGATCACCATGCTGGTCGCGCAGAACAGCGTCGAGCTCAAGGACATGGGCGTGGCCAGCTCCACCGCCACCCTGTTCCGCACCATCGGCGGCTCGTTCGGTGTGGCGCTGTTCGGCGCGCTGTTCAACAGCCGGGTCACCGAGACGATGAACGAGCGGCTCGGTTCGGCCGCCGGGGCGGGCGGCTCGCAGGGCGGCGACCCGGCGCAGCTGAGCCCGGCCGCGCTGAAGGCGCTGCCGGCGCCGGTCCAGGACGCCTACCACCACGCGGTGGCCAACGGCATGCACACCGTCTTCCTCTGGGGCGCCGCCGTCGCGGTGATCGCGGTCGCCGCCGCGGTCTTCATGCGCGAGGTGCCGCTGCGCGGGGCGGGCACCCCGCCGGCCGAGGGCGGCGAGGGCAAGAAGGGCGCCGCGGCCGACAACGTCGAGGCCGTCGCGATCTGACGCCGGAACGCACCGGGGCCCCCGTCCGCCGACTCGGCGGGCGGGGGCCCTCGCGTGTCCGGGGTGACGGCCGGAGAGGCGGCCGGGGTGGCGGCCGGGGCGGCCCGGGCTACTGGGGCAGCCGGTAGACGCCCTGCTCGACCGGTTCGACCAGTCCGTCGGCGACCAGTCCGTCCAGCGCGCGGGCCCGCTGCACGGCGTCCGGCCAGACCGCGTCGAGCCGGGCCCGCGGCACCCCGCCGTGCGCCTCGCGGAGCACCGCGAGCAGCTTGCCGCGCACCTGCCGGTCGGTGCCCTCGTACGACTGGCCGCGCCGGGCAGGGCCCTCGTACGGCGGGCGGCCGGCCCGCTGCCAGGCGCAGGAGGTGAACAGCGGGCAGTCCCCGCACTCCGGGCCGCGGGCCGTGCAGACCAGTGCGCCCAGCTCCATCACGGCCACCGCCCAGGTCGCGGCGGTGCCGGCGGCCTCGGGCAGCAGCGCGGTCGCCGTCCGCCGCTCGGCCGCCGTGGTGGCCTGCGCCGGGTACTCCACCCCGGTCACCGCGCGGGCGAACACCCGGCGGACGTTGGTGTCCAGCACCACGTGCCGCTGGCGGAAGGCGAAGGAGGCCACCGCCGCCGCGGTGTACTCGCCGACGCCGGGCAGCGAGAGCAGCGTCGCGTGGTCGTCCGGGACCTCGCCGCCGTGTTCCTCGGTGATCGCCACGGCGGCCGCGTGCAGGCGCAGCGCCCGGCGCGGGTAGCCCAGCCGGCCCCACAGCCGGACGGCCTCGCCGGGAGCCTCGGCGGCCAGGGCGGCGGGGGTGGGCCAGCGCTCCATCCAGGCCTCCCAGGCGGGCAGGACGCGCTTGACCGGGGTCTGCTGGAGCATGAACTCGCTGACCATCACGGCCCACGGCGAGGCGTCCGGGGTGCGCCAGGGGAGGTCGCGGGCGTTGGCCTCGTACCAGTCGAGGACGGTCGTGTGCAGGACGGGCAGCGGCAGTCCGAGCTTCGGCGCCCCGGCGGGGCCCACGGGGGTCGCTGGGCTCGCTGGGCTCACGGGGGCGGGGACGGCGGGGGTGACGGTGTTAACAGCCATGGCCCTTCGATCCTCCCACGCCCGGGGCGGGAGCCGAAGCGGATCACGGGATTCCGCCAAGCGGCGCAAAACACCCCATTCAGCCTCCCTCGAACGGCGCAAATGGCGGATCATGTGAAGGAAGGGGTGACTGTGCGGTGTTGGTGCGTCAAGGGACACACACTGTCTCGTAGAGTTTGGGCGTGCCCTCTCTGCGTCAACCCGTAGGACCGCTGCCGGCCTCGATCTACTGGCGTCGGCGCATCGTCGTGCTCGTCGCCGTCGTCGCGGTCGCCGCCCTCGTCATCTGGCTGATGACCGATCAGGGCGGGGGTGGTGACGGCCCGCAGGAGAAGGCCGCGCAGGCCGCACCGTCCCAGTCGCAGAGCCAGACGCCCGCCCAGGCGATCACGCCGGGCGCCTCGCCGACCGGGCCGGTCAACAACTCCCGCCCCGGCGGCGGCAGTGCCTCCGGCGGTGCCGTGGGCGGCTCCGGCGGCGGCGACGTCAGCCTCAGCACCGGCGGTACCACCGGCGGCGGCGCCAACCCGGCGCCGGCGACCGGCGGAGCGGCGGCGGGCGGCGGGACCGGCGGCGCGAGCGGCAGTGCCGGCGGCGGCACCGGAGGGGGTACCGGCGGTGGCGGCACCGGCGGCCCGCCCCCGGTGAACACCCCCGAGGTCATGGCCCTGCCGGTCTGCGCCTCCTCGCAGGTGACGCTCAATCTGGCCGGCGCCCAGAACGCCTACCAGCCCAAGGACAAGCCCAAACTGGCGCTGACCATCAACAACTCCTCCGGCACCACCTGCCGGCTGGACCTGGGCCGGACCGCCTCGGCGATCACCGTGACCGCCAGCAACGGCGAGCGCATCTGGTCCTCCGGCGACTGCCCGGCCGACAGGAACAGCAGCTGGGTCCAGCTGCCGGCCAACGGCGGGCTGACCGAGACCTTCACCTGGGACCGGGTCCGCAGCAAGCCGCAGTGCGCCACCGCCGACCCGGCGCCCGCCCCGGCCGGCACCTACCTGGTGGTCGCCGACCTCACCGGCCTCTCCGGCGGCCAGGCCTCGGCCCGCTCGTCGATCCGGCTGGAGAACTGAGCGTCCCTCACCGCACGACAGCACGAAGCCCGGACCGCTCAGGCGGTCCGGGCTTCGTCGTCCGTCGCCGGCGGCTGCTCCGGCGTCGGGATCGGCTCAGACGTAGCGCTCCAGGATGGACGACTCGGCGAGCCGGGAGAGCCCCTCGCGGACCGAACGGGCCCGGGTCTCGCCGACGCCCTCGACCGTCTGCAGGTCGTCGATGCTCGCGGCCAGCAGCTTCTGCAGGCCGCCGAAGTGCTCCACCAGGCGCTCTATCACCGTGTTGGGCAGGCGCGGGATCTTGGCCAGCAGCCGGTAGCCGCGCGGCGAGACCGCCGAGTCCAGCGACTCCGGCGAGCCCGAGTAGCCGAGCGCCTTGGCCACCGTCTGCAGGTCCAGCAGCTCGGCGTGGGTGAGCGCCTCCAGGTCGGCCAGCACCTCGGTGACGGTCCGGCCCTTCTTGGCGGCGCGCTCCGGGAAGTAGTCCCGGGCGACCAGTTCGCGCTCCGGCTCCACGCCCGCGATCAGCTCGTCCAGCTGGAGCGAGAGCAGCCGGCCGTCGATGCCGAGCTCCAGCACGTAGCCGGCGATCTCGGTGGCGATCAGCCGGACCATCTCCAGCCGCTGCGCGACGGCGGTGACGTCCCGGACCGTCACCAGGTCCTCGATCTCCAGGGCGGAGAGCGTGCCGGCCACCTCGTCCAGGCGCAGCTTGTAGCGCTCCAGGGTGGCCAGCGCCTGGTTGGCGCGGGACAGCACGGTGGTGGAGTCCTCCAGCACCCGGCGGGTGCCGTTGACGTACATGGCGATCAGCCGCATCGAGTGCGAGACCGCGACCACCGGGAAGCCGGTCTGCCGGTTGACCCGCTCGGCGGTGCGGTGCCGGGTGCCGGTCTCGTCGGTCGGGATGGTGGAGTCCGGCATCAGGTGGACGCCGGCCCGGACGATCTTGGTGATGTCCTTGTCCAGCACCACGGCGCCGTCGAGCTTGCACAGCTCGCGCAGCCGGGTCGCGGTGAACTCGACGTCGAGCACGAAGCCGCCGGTACAGAGCGACTCGACGGTCTTGTCGAAACCGAGCACGATCAGGCCGCCGGTGTTGGCCCGGAGCACCCGCTCCAGGCCGTCGCGCAGCGCGGTGCCGGGGGCGATGGCGGTGAGGGAGGCCCGCAGCAGGGCCTCCTCGCGGGAGGACTTGTCCGCCCGGTCGCTGGCTGCCACGTGACTCCTCCGGTCGACCCCGTACCGCGTGCCCTCGCGCGGGGCGCCGGCCTACGGTCTGTTGCTCTGTCGCTTAGTACTGCCTTATCACCAATGAGACAGGGGAAAGTCTAACTGCGTGCGGCAACGACAGGGCTTGGGTCAGCGCAGTTCGTCGGAGTCGAGCGGCTCCCACCCGTCCATGAGCTCCTCCGGGTGGGCCGCCGGGCGGGGCGCGCGGGGTGCCGGCGGGGCCGACGGTGCCTCACTCCTCGGCTTGGCGGCGGCCCGGCGGCGGCCCGGGATCGCCCGCAGCGCCTCGCCGATGTCCGCCACCTCGACCACCTTCATGCCCGGCGGGACCTTGCCCGGGTCCGGCGGGACGAGCGCGTGGGTGAAGCCCAGCCGGTGCGCCTCGGCCAGCCGCCGCTGCACACCCGTCACCCGCCGTACCTCGCCGGCCAGGCCGACCTCGCCGATCGCGACCAGGTTGCTGGGCAGCGGGGTGTCCGAGGAGGAGCTGGCCACCGCGAGCGCCACCGCGAGGTCCGCCGAGGGCTCGGAGAGCTTCACCCCGCCGACGGTGGCGGTGTAGATGTCCTGCTTGCCCAGCTTCACCCCGCCGTGCCGCTCGACCACGGCCAGGATCATCGCGATCCGGGGCGACTCCAGACCGGAGGTCGTCCGCCGCGGCGAGGGGATCTGGGAGTCCACCATCAGCGCCTGCACCTCGGCCACCAGCGGCCGCTTGCCCTCCAGGGTGACGGTCAGGCAGGTGCCGGGCACCGGCTTGTCACGCCTGGTCAGGAAGAGGCCGGACGGGTCGGCCAGGCCGGCGATGCCCTCGTCGTGCAGCTCGAAGCAGCCGACCTCGTCGGTCGCGCCGTAGCGGTTCTTGACCCCGCGGATGAGCCGCAGCCGGGCGTGACGGTCCCCCTCGAAGCTCAGCACCACGTCCACCAGGTGCTCCAGCAGGCGGGGACCGGCGATCTGGCCGTCCTTGGTGACGTGGCCGACCAGCAGGGTGGCCATGCCGCGATCCTTGGAGGCCCGGATCAGCGCGTTCGCCACCTCGCGGACCTGGGCCGGGCCGCCGGGGGCGCCGTCCAGCTCGGCGGAGGCGATGGTCTGCACCGAGTCGAGGATCAGCAGGCCGGGGCCGACCGCCTCGATGTGGCCGAGGACGGCGCCGAGGTCGGACTCGGCGGCCAGGTAGAGGTGCTCGGAGAGCGCGTTGATCCGGTCGGCGCGCAGCCGGACCTGGCCGGCCGACTCCTCGCCGGTGACGTAGAGGGTGCGGTGCCGGTCGCTCGCCGCCTTGGCGGCGACGTCCAGCAGCAGGGTGGACTTGCCGACGCCGGGCTCGCCCGCCAGCAGCACCACGGCGCCGGGGACCAGGCCGCCGCCGAGCACCCGGTCCAGCTCGGGCACGCCGGTGGAGCGCGCCGTCGCCACCTGGCCGTCCACCTGGGCGATCGGGCGGGCGGGCGCGCTGACCGGCCCGGCGGCGGTGGTGCGGATCGGCACCGCGCCGTACTCCTCGACCGTGCCCCAGGCGTTGCACTCCGGGCAGCGGCCGACCCACTTGGGCAGCTGGTTGCCGCACTCGGTGCAGCGGTAGGCCGGGCGGGGCTTGGCGGTGGTCTTGGTACGGGCAGCCATGCGGTCACCGTAGCGCCTGGGTCCGACAGTGCGGAGGCGACCGCCCGGCGCGGGGCGGCAGCACGGGGCGGCGGTCCCGGTCCACACGGATGGGCGATGTTGTTACCCGAAAGAAGTACAACCGGGCGGAATCCCCCGGACGGGGCTGGTGCGCTCTCTACCGTCGGACGGGTGACGACGAGTACGGAAGGGCCGCGCGACGCCGTCCTCGCGGCGTACGAGCGACAGGTGGACGGCCTCTTCACCTACTGCCTCTCGGTGCTGTGCGAGCACGAGGCCGCCGCGGCCGCCCTGCGGGAGGTGCGTGAGCTGGCGGTGCGGTACGGCGGCCGGCTCGCCGAGCCCGGGCTGGTCCGGGCCTGGCTGTACTCGCTGGCGCGGTACTGCTGCCTGCGGCGGCTGGCGGACGGGGCGGGAAACAGCGGAACGGGAGGCGACGGGGCGGGGGGCGACGGGGCGGAGGCGGTCCGGCGGCGGCGCGAACTGGCCTCGCTGACCTGGCCCGAGGCGGCCGGCACCGACCCCGAGCAGCGCGAGGCCCTGGAGCTGTCCGTCCGGCACCGGCTCACCCCGATCGAGGTGGCCGCCGTGCTGGGGCAGCCCTTCGAGACGGTCCGGGTGCTGCTCGCCTCCGCTCGGGCCGAGGTCGACCGGACCAGGGCCGCCCTGCTGGTGCTCGGCGCCGGGAACTGTCCCGAGCTGGACCGGCTCGGCGGCGCCGGAGCGGAGAGCTGGCGGGACTGGGTGCTCGGGCCCGCGCTGCGCCGGGAGCTGGTGCGGCACGTGGTGGACTGCCCGACCTGCCGGGGCACGGCGGAGCGGATCGCGGACGAGGTGCCGCGGGACGGTGCGGCGGGGCTGTCCGGGCTGCCGGTGATCGCCGCGCCGCCCGGGGGCGCCCGGCTCCCGGCCCGGCCCGTCGCGTACCTGCACGGCACGCGCCCGCCGCTCCCGCACCCGCCCCCGGCGGCTCGGGAGCGTGCCGGACGGCGGGCGGGAGCGCCGGGGCCGGTGACCGAGCCCGGGCTCCGCTTCGACCAGGGCGGGTTCCCCCGGCACCGGGCGCCGGAGGCCGGACGGGGGCCGACGGTGCGGCGGCGGGTGGTGACCACCGGGGTGCTGGCCGCCGTCCTGGCCGCGCCGGTCGTCGCGCTGTGGGCCGGGCACCGGGGCGGCGGCGGGCCCGGGACGGCGGCGGTCTCCTCGGTCCGGGTCGAGGAGGACCGTCCGGCCGGAGGCCGGGACGCCGACCCCGCGGGTGGCCCGGACGGTCCGGGTGGTCCGGGCGGGTCCGTGGGGACCGCCGGGGCGGTCGGTGCCGCGATCGGGGCGCTCGGCGGGGCCCACCGCGGATCCGGTCCGGCGGTGGCCGGGATGGAGCTGGCCGGAGCACGGCCGCTCACTGCAGAAACGTTGCAGCCAGGGATCCAGGGACCGCTGGTCCCGGTCCCGGCGTACGGTGCGGCGCCGCTCGGCAGCCCCGCCCTGATCGCGGCACCGACCGCCCCCGTCGGCACACCGGGGGCGGGCGCGTCGCCGTCCGGCCTGCTGACCGTCGAGGCGGGCGAGTACGGCAGCCGCACGGTGCTCACCCTCACCAACTCCGGCGGCACCGACATCCACTGGTACGCCGTCGTGGACGCGCCCTGGCTGCGGCTCAGCCGCGACGCGGGCACCCTCGCGCCCGGGCAGCGGATCACCGTGATCGCCAACGTCGACGAGGACCTCGCCCCCGCGACCCGCTGGACCGCCCGGATCGCGCTGCCGCCCTCCCAGGCGGTGGTCACCCTGGAGGGCGGGCCGCAGCACCGCGGCGGCGCCACGCCGTCCCCGGTCGGCCCGTCCACGGCCGGACCGACCCCCGCCCCGAGCGGCACCCCCACCGGCGGCGCCCCGGCCCCGTCCGCCACCCCGACGCCCACGACCGCCCCGAGCGCGACGGGCACCCCGGGCACTCCGGGCACTCCGGGCACCCCGGGCACGACGCCGAGCGCCTCCCCGACGCCGAGCGCCACACCGAGCACCGGGCCGACGGCTCCGGCCTCCCCGGGCCCGAGCCCGTCCGGCACCGCCGAGGGCCCCGCGAGCCCCGCACCGCACTGAGCGGCACCCGGCGTCAGGTGGTCAGGCCCGAGAGGGCGGCGCCGAGCTGGGCGGTGCCGAGGACGAGCAGGAGGGTCAGCAGAACCGCGGTGTTGTGGGTGGCCGCCCAGGCCTTCCACTCCTCCAGCCGGCGTGCCGCGCGGCCGCCGCCGCGCAGGTGGACGGCCAGCGGCAGCAGGGTGCCGAGTGAGCCGATCAGCACCAGCAGTGCGGCGGCGCCCGCCTTGCCGGGGGCCGGGGCACCGCCGGTCCCGATCGCGAGGGCGGCGGCGACGGCCAGCAGCAGGTTCTTCGGATCGGCCGCCAGCAGGGTCGCCCCGAGCGCGGCCGACCGGGCGGGGGTGGACCGGTCGGCCGTCCGCATCCAGGCCGGCGGAGCGTGCACCCGGCCCTGGCGCGGGCGCTCCCACCACTGGCGCGCGCCGAGCAGCAGGAGCAGACCGCCCGCGGCCAGCTCGCACCACCAGGACCAGTCCGGGGCCGCCGTGCCGGCGGCGAGCCGTGCGCCGAGCGGCACCACGGCGGCCACCACCGCCGTGAGCGCGGCCGTCCAGCCGGCGGCGAACGCCGCCCCGTTGGCCCGGCCCCTGGGTGTGGCGAGCAGCAGGACGGTCGCGATCAGCGCCATCGGGCTGATCGCGATGCCCGCGGCGGGAGCCAGCATCCGGCCGACGGCGTCGCCCATCGCGTCTCCTTCCTGGCCGTGGCCGGCGGCGGGCCCGGGCGGTGCTGCGGCGTGCGGGGGCCGGTCCGGCCACCGAGCGGGTCCGGGCGCCGAAGGGGTCCGGGCGCCGAGGGCGAGGGCCTACGCCCGGCGCAGCGGCGGGAGGCGGTAGGTGCCGTCCAGGGCGGCGGGTCCCGGGCGGTAGAGGCGCATCACCGGGCGGAACGGGCCGGCGGGGGTGGGCAGCCAGTTCGCCGCCCCGGCCGGGTCGGGGGGCGGCTCGTGGCTCAGACGCAGGGTGAGGCCGCCGTCCGGGTCGTGGACCAGGCCGGGGGTGCGGCTGCCGATCGCATGGCGGCCGGCCGGGTTGGCGACCAGGCGGTGGTCCGGCACGCCGTACACGGTGAGCGACCAGAACTCCTCGGCGGGCGGCAGCCCGTCCGGCGGGAAGCGCAGGGTGTAGGGCCGGGTGCCGTCGAGGGGCCGGCCGTCGGCGTCGTCGGTGGTGGCGGCGTGCAGGGCCTCGTAGGCGTGGCAGCCCCAGAGGCCGGCCCGGACGGCGGCGGCGCGGCTGAGGTAGGCGGCCCGGCGGTCGGGGATCCGCCACTCGGGGTCGTCCAGGGTGCCGGGGCCGAGGAAGGCGGTGTTGTGGTCGAACAGGTGGACGGCGGCGCGCCACTCGCCGGGCGGGTGGTCCTCGGGCGGCCGGGTGGCGTCCTCGACCCGTTCGCGCCCGGCGGCGAGTCCGGTGGCCAGGGCGAGCGTCCAGTCGGGGGCGGCGGCGCGGTACGGCGAGGGGCCGGTGTCGAGGAGGCCGAGCGGCGCGAACCGCTGCTGGTAGGCGCGGTCGGGCGGGGCGGGCGGGTAGGCGGCCGTCCAGACCCGGAGCCGTTCGAAGAAGGCGAGCCGCTCGGGCACGTCCGGGTCCGGGTCGGGGAGCCCGGCGGCGACTCCGCCCGCCTCCAGCGGTTCGAGCACGAGCCCCTCCTGGAGGGCGCGCACCCGCGGGACGTCGTCCGGCCCGGCGCAGGCGAAGCGGCCGACCAGGGTGGCGAGGGTGGTCGGCGAGGCGATCACGTGCCCGGGGTCGGCCGGGGTGCCGTGCCAGTCGGGCGGGACGACCAGCCAGGTCCGGACCGCGCTCCCGGTGGCCCGGCTGCCGAGGTAGGCGAAGTTGTCGGTCCAGGCGTCGACGAACTGCAGCACGTGGTAGGCGCCGGCGGTGTCGGGCACGTGCAGCAGTTGCGGTCCCTCGGAGAGGTCGAGCTGGGCGACCGAGTAGAGGACGTCGTTGTTGACGGTGCCGAAGTCGTCCTCCGGGCCCGCCAGCCGGGTGGCGTGGGCGAAGCGGTTGAAGGGGGTGGCGGGCAGGACGCCCAGGCCGCCGTGCACGAAGCGGTCGACCGTCGTGAGGCCGGCGACGAGCGGGTAGCCGTAGACGTAGGCGTCGGCGGCCAGGGCCTCCAGCTCGGGCTGGTTCATGGGGCGTCCTTCCCGGGTGCCGGGGGCGGGGCTGGTACGGGCGGCGCTCGGGCTCAGCGCGGGGTGAGCGGGGGCGGCGTCCAGCGGCCGTCGAGCACGGACGCGTCCGGCCCGTACAGGCGGATGACGAGGGCGAACGGGCCGTCCGGGGCGGGCAGCCAGTTGGCGGAGTGGTCGGCGGCGGGGGGCCGCTTGTGCCGCAGGTGGAGGGTCAGCCCGCCGTCCGGGTCGCGGACCAGGCCGGGGGTGCGGTCGCCGACGGAGTAGCGGTCCAGGGTGTTGTCGACGAGGTGGAGCCCGGGCAGCGCGTACATGGTCACGGACCAGAAGTGCCGGGCGGGCGGCAGCGCGTCCGGCGGGAACCGCAGCAGGTAGTCGCGCTCGCTGGCGTCGGGCGGGCGGTGGCCCTCGCTGTCGGCCTGCCAGCCGCCGTACCAGGCCTCCTCGACGGGCAGCCCGTACAGGCCGGTGAGCGCGCCGACCGCGCGGTCGAGGTACCGGGTGCCGAGCTGTTCGCGGGTGCCGTAGAGCCCGACGGAGGACTCGGTGCGGGCGGCGGCCCCGGCCAGTTCGGCCTTGGCGTCGGCGATGCCGCGCTCCATCTCGGCGCGGACCGCGAGGGGCAGGGCGGCCGGCTCGAAGTCGCCCCGGCCGTCGATGCCGAGGTCGGTCAGCCGGCCGCGCAGCGCGGCCTCGGCGGGCGGGGCGGCGCCGGCGGGCAGGAAGCCGAGCAGGAAGTCCAGGAGGACGAAGAACTCGACGGTGTCGAGCACCTCGTCGCGCCAGACCGGCCAGAGCGGCTGCGGCGCGGGCTCGGGCGCCGGCGCGCCGGTGTACGCGTGCAGCGGGCGCAGCCGGTACTGCCGCTGGAGGGCGGTGAGCTCCGCGACCGCCTCGGGGGACGTCCCGCCGAGGTGGGTGCGGCCGAGGATGCCGGCCAGCCGGGAGTCCGTGCGGATGACGCTCCGGATGCCGGGCGGCGGCTCGCCGTGCCAGTCGGGGCCGGCCACCAGGTGGTCGCCGGCCTCCTGGCCGGTGGTCCGGGAGCCGACGAACCCGGCGTAGGCGGTGTCGAGTTCGTGCACCGGCAGGACGTAGTAGCGGTCGGTGGCGGGGACGGAGAGCACCCAGGGTTCGGCCCGCAGGTCGAGCCAGGCCCAGGAGTACGGGGTGTCGTTGTTGGGGGTGACGACGTCGGTGTCGTCCGGGGTGGCGGGGCGCGGGTAGTGCCGGAAGACGCCGAAGCCGCCGACGTGGCGCGGGTCCGCTTCGTCCAGCGCCTGGCTGTACAGGGTGCGGTAGTTCTGCAGGATCGGGTAGCCGTGGATCCACGCCTCGGCGGCGGTCGCGCGGATGGTGTCCGGGTCCACGAGTGCCGGGTTGACCATGGTGCCGCTCTTCCCTGCGCCGTGGCCCCGGTGCGGGCCCGGCGGCTGTACGACGGGCATGTCGGATGGACATATCGGTATAAATCGGATGCTATGCGGGCCTCAGGGGGTCGGCATCTCGGCCGCCGCGGGCCCCGGGGCCGCCCGGGCGGGCACCGTTCTCACGCCCACGGCGAACGGCGGCATGCCGGGGAAGGGGCTGGGACAGCCTTGCCGGTATGAAGATCCTTCTGCTCGGCGGCTCGTCCTTCCTGGGGCGGGCGTTCGCCTCCGAGGCCCTCGCCCGCGGCCACCGGGTCACCACCTTCAACCGAGGTCGTACGGCCGCCGACCTGCCCGGCGTGGAGGCGGTCCGCGGCGACCGCGACTCGGCCGACGACCTGGCGCGGCTGGCCGAGGGGCGGTCCTGGGACGCCGTGGTGGACACCTCGGCCCAGCAGCCCGCCCAGGCCGCGCACTCCGCCCGGCTGCTGCGCGACCGGGCCGGCCACTACACGCTGATCTCCTCCGTGCACGCCTTCGCCGACTGGCCCGCCCAGGTGGTCGACGAGACCTCGGCGCTGCACCCCTGCCCGGCCGACACCCCGCCCGGGCAGGAGTTCAGCGCCGCGCTCAAGGCCGGCTGCGAGCGCGCCGTCCTGGAGTACTTCGGCGCCGAGCGCGCGCTGGTCCTCAACAGCGGACTGCTGATCGGCCCGTACGAGCAGGGCGGCCGGCTTCCGTGGTGGCTGGAGCGGACGGCCCGGGGCGGGCGGGTGCTGGCGCCCGGGAAGCCGGGGCGGCCGATGCAGCTGATCGACGTCCGGGACTTCGCGGTCTTCGGGCTGGACCTGCTGACGGCGGGCATCACCGGCCGCTTCCTCACCACGGCACCGCCCGGGCAGCTCACCTACGGGGAGTTCCTGACGGGTTGTGCGACGGCGGCCGGGGGCGGGGACGCCGAGCTGGTCTGGGTCGCGGACGAGGCGCTGACGGCCGAGGGCCCGGACAGCGTCCAGCCGTGGAGCGAGCTGCCGCTGTGGATGCCCGACGTGCCGGAGGCGGCGGGCACCTGGCTGGTCGACACCCGGCGGGCCGAGGCGGCCGGGCTGCGGTGCCGGCCGTTCGCCGAGACCGCCCGGGACACCTGGGAGTGGCTGCGGCAGCGCGGCCCGGCCGAGGACACGGAGGCCGACGGGCGCAAGCGCGGCCGCATCCTGCACGGCATCGAGCCGGCCAAGGAGCGACGGCTGCTGGACGCGTCGGCCCCGGTGGACTGACCCGCGCGGGGCCGGCCCACGGCCGGACGCCCTCCGGCCCCGGCGGGTGCGGCCCGGTGGCGCCGGCTCAGTGGCCGCGCTCAGTGGGTGCGGCGGGTGACCAGCTCGGCGAGCGCGAGCAGTTCGTCGGCGGCCGACGGTTCGGGCACCGCGAGCGCCAGCTGGGTCATCGCCGCCGCCATCCGGTCGCAGGACTCGCCCTGCGCCCAGGCCCGCCCGCCGGCGCCCTCGACGGCGGCCGCGCAGCTCGCCAGCTCCTCGCCGGTGAGCGGCCGGTCCAGCGCGTACAGCTCGGCCAGCCGGGCCCCGTCGGGCGTCGCCGAGCCCAGGGCCGCGACCACCGGCAGCGACTTCTTGCGGACCAGGAGGTCCGCGCCGACCGGCTTGCCGGTGACGGCCGGGTCGCCCCAGATGCCGATCAGGTCGTCGATCAGCTGGAAGGCCAGGCCGATCTCCCGGCCGAAGCCGTCCATCGCCTTGGCGGCCGTCTCCGAGCCGCCCGCGTACTGGGCGCCCATCGCGCAGGCGGCGCCGAGCAGCGCGCCGGTCTTGGCCTCGGCCATCGCCAGGCATTCGGTCAGCGAGACGTCGCTGCGCTGCTCGAAGGCGCAGTCGATCTGCTGGCCCTCGCACAGCTCCACCACGCAGTCGGCCAGCCGTCGCACGGCCCCGCCCGAGGCCGGGTGGCCGTCCTCGGCGAGCAGCCGCAGCGCCAGCGCGTGCATGGCGTCCCCGGCCAGGATGGCCTCGGTGGTGCCGAACACCAGCCAGGCGGTGGGGCGGTGCCGCCGGGTCTCGTCCCGGTCGATGATGTCGTCGTGCAGCAGGGTGAAGTTGTGCACCAGCTCGACGGCGGCCGCGGCGGCGGTGGCCGCGGCGGGGTCGCCGCCCAGCGCCTGGGTCGCGGCGAGCACCAGGGCGGGCCGGATGGCCTTCCCGGAGGAGGCGGTCGACGGCGACCCGTCCGCCTCCCACCAGCCGAAGTGGTAGCCCGCGACCCGGCGCATGGTGCCGGGCAGCGAGTCCACGGCGGCCCGGAGCACCGGGTCGACCAGGGTGCGGGCGCGCGCCAGGACGTCCTGCGCCTCGTGGCCCTCGCGATGGTCGCGCTCCAGCGTGAACATTCCCATGGGTCCTCCCCCTTGGTGGTACGACGGGCCGGCCCGGGGCAGGGCCGGCCCTGCCGTGGTCAGCCCTGGTGGTGCGCGATGTTGACGTTCTCCAGCACGCCGACGGCGTCCGGCACCAGGATCGCGGCGGAGTAGTAGGCGCTCACCAGATAGGAAATGACGGCCTTCTCGTTGATTCCCATGAACCGCACCGAAAGGCTCGGCTCGACTTCATCGGGAATTCCGGTCTGGTGCAGACCGATGACACCCTGGTTGTCCTCGCCGGTGCGCATGGCGAGGATCGAGGTGGTGCTGCCGTTGACGATCGGGATCTTGTTGCACGGGAAGACGGGCACCCCGCGCCAGCCGAACACCCGCCGGCCCTGCACCTCGACGGTGTCGGGGTAGAGGCCGCGCCGGTTGCACTCCCGGCCGAACGCGGCGATGGCCCGGGGGTGGGCCAGGAAGAGCTTGGTGCTGCGGCGGCGGCTCAGCAGCTCGTCCATGTCGTCCGGGGTCGGCGGGCCGGAGTGGGTCTGGACGCGCTGGTCGTAGTCGGCGTTGGCGAGCAGGCCGAAGTCCGCGTTGTTGACCAGCTCGTGCTCCTGGCGCTCGCGCAGGGCCTCGATGGTCAGCCGCAGCTGGTGCTCGGTCTGGTTCATCGGCTGGTTGTAGAGGTCGGCGACCCGGGTGTGCACCTTGAGGATCGTCTGGGCGACGCTCAGCTCGTACTCGCGCGGCTTGAGCTCGTAGTCCACGAAGGCGCCGGGGAGCTCGTACTCGCCGTGGTGGCCGGCGGAGAGGTCGATGGCCGCCTCGCCGTGCTTGTTCTGCGGCTGCTGGAACCCGGCCAGGTACTCCATGACCTGCAGCTGGAGCGCCTCGGAGCGGTCGGCGAGCTCCTGGAAGGCGGACCAGCGCAGGGACAGCACGGTCCCGGCGGTGTCCGCCCGCACGGTGTACGGCCAGTTGGCGTTCTCCTGCCGGAGCACCTCGTCGCCGAGGTGGTCGCCGTCGGCCAGGCTGCCGACCACGGCCTCCTCGCCGTACTTGCCGGTTCCGATCCGGCTGAGCTTGCCGTAGGCGACGATGAAGACCTCGTCGATCGGTGCCCCGGCCGAGACCAGGACCTCACCCGCGGAGACCTCGCGTTGGACGAAGCGCCCGGCCAGCTCCTCCAGCACGGCGTCGTCCTGGAAGCCCCGCAGCACCGGCACCTCGCGCAGGGTCGGCGCCAGGATCCGGGCCTCGCCGCCGGTGCGGTCGAAGCTCACCCGGCCCCGGCCGACGGCGTGGCGCAGCCGGCGGTTGACGCGGTAGGTGCCGCCCGAGACCTGGACCCAGGGGAGGGTCCTGAGCAGCCAACGGGGGCTGATCTCCTGCATCTGCGGCGCGGACTTGGTCGTCGTCGCGAGGTTCCGCGCGGCGGCGGTGGCAAGACTCTGCTGGTCCCGGGCCTGTGCTTCACCACCCGGTGCAGGAATACCGACGTTGGTTTCGGTCGACATAGGGAGCCCTTCGCGTACCCGTACCCGATGAAGTGTCGCCTTGCAACTTGCAACAATCATGGTGGGCCCATTCAGAGGGTCGCCGCAATCACTCTTTCGAGTGGTCGGGATAACCGAAAAAATAGGACGAATGGAATGTCTGATCGATATTCATTCGATCAAGTGATCTAATTCTTTCCGGAATGTAACCGTCCGGTTCACTTCCCCGGCCCGTGCGCGACGGACCCACCCCGCGTTCACGCCCGCGCAGGGGGCCGCTAAGGTGCCACCTCAAAGGGCCACGGGCCACTGGACGAGCGCGGCCGCGAGACAGCCCTTCCCCTCGTTCACCCCTGCCCTGGGAGGCCCCGTGAGTGCCCCCGTCACCGTCTGGCTCAACCGCACGTACGCCGAGAACGTGTTCTTCATCGAACAGCTGCGCGCCGCCCCGCGCCCGGTCCGGGTCCACGCGACCCACGCCGATCCCGACTCCCCCGTCCTCGCCGCCGCCGACACGGCCGCCCTGGAACCCGCCGACCTCACCCCCGACGCCTACGTCGCCTACGCCCTCGACCACTGCGCCCGCCACCGCGTCGACGTCTTCGTGCCCCGGCTGCACCAGCTCGCGATCTCCCTGCACCGCCAGGAGTTCGAGGCCGTCGGCACCGCGCTGGCCTGCCCGCCCGCCACCGCGATCGCCGCCTTCGCCAGCAAGGCCGACGGCTACGCGGCGATGGCCGGCGCCGGACTGCCCACCCCGCCGTGGTGGCCGGTGCGCACCGCCGGGGAGCTGGTCGCCGCCGTCGACCGGATCGAGTCGGCCGGCCACACCGCCTGCCTCAAGCCCGCCGCCGGCGCCGGCGGCGAGGGCTTCCGGGTGCTCACCCGCGAGCCGTTCGGGCTCCACCGGCTGGCCGGCTGGGACAGCCGCGTCCAGGTCGACCAGGTGGCCGCCGCCCTCGACCGGGCGGCCCGCGAGGACCCGGACGCCGCCACCGAGCTGCTGGTCATGCCCTTCCTCGACGGCCCCGAGATCTCCGTCGACTGCCTCGCCGACCTGGACGGCACCCTGCTCGCCGCCGTCGGGCGCAGCAAGCACCGGCGCCGCCGCAGCTTCACCACCGCCCCCCGCTACCTCGAACCCGCCCGCCGCCTGGTCGAGGCGACCGGGATGGCCTACCTCTCCAACGTGCAGTTCCGGCACCTGGACGGCGAGCCGGTGGTCATCGACGTCAACACCCGGCCCTCCGGCGGGCTGCACCAGCTGCGCCTGTGCGGGCTCAACCTGCCCTGGAACGCGGTGCAGCTGGCGCTCGGCGAACGCCCGGACACCGAGTGGACCGGGGACCCGGCCGGCATCGAGTACACCCTCGTCTCGGGCATCCAGCCGGTGCTGCCGCGCCAACTGCCCCCGGCCGCCCGGCCGGCGGTCGAGCTGGTGCACTGACCCGCCGTCACCTCCGCGACTACAGGGGGCCGTTCCAGTCCAGCGTGGGCTCCAGCACGCCCTCCAGGGTGAGCAGCCAGCGCTTGACGTCGATCCCGACCCGGCCGCCGCCGAAGCCGCCGATCCCGTCCGCCGCCACCACCCGGTGGCAGGGCACCAGCAGCGCGACGGGGTTGGCGGCCATCATCTGCCCGACCGTCCTGGCCGCCAGCCCGGGCTC
Source organism: Kitasatospora sp. NPDC002551 (assembly GCF_040296005.1). Taxonomy (NCBI): domain Bacteria; kingdom Bacillati; phylum Actinomycetota; class Actinomycetes; order Kitasatosporales; family Streptomycetaceae; genus Kitasatospora; species Kitasatospora sp. NPDC002551. Next base: position 48,263 of record NZ_JBEOWI010000015.1, read on the forward strand.
CTCGACCTCGCCGAACACCCCGCTGCGGGCGGCGAGTTCGCCGTAGGTGATGGTCCGCCCGAACGGCACCTCGCGCAGCAGGGTCTGCAGCACCGCCCGGTGCGGGCCGGTGCTCAGGCTCCAGTCGATCGGCAGGTCCAGCCGCCGGCGCCGGCCGGCCAGGTACTCGCCGACCCGGCCGGTGACCGCGGCGATCTTCGACGGGTCGGCGCAGCGCGGGAGTTCGCCCTCCCGGCCGAGGTAGCCGACGGCCGCCACGCCCTGCGCGGTCACCCCGACGTGCAGCGGGCCGCTCGGCAGCGGGGTGTCCACCGTCAGCCAGGTCATCGGCGCCGCCGTACGCTCCGCCACGTCTTCCCCCACATCCTCCGCGGGGCACGCGGACCACCCGCCCCGCGCGTCATCGTACGGCGGGTCCGGCGGGTGCTCCGCGGCGGCCGGGGTCAGGGGCGCCGACCCCGCAGCTCCTCGGCGAGTCCCCTGGACCAGCGGGCCAGGTCGGCCCGGTCGGGGGCCCGCCCCTCGCACAGGGCGGCGAGCTGGGTGTCGTTGATCCGGTTCGGCCCCGGGATCCCCAGCAGGTGCGCGAGCTCGTCCAGGAGGGCGGCGAGCCGCACCGCGTCCGTGTGGTCCAGGGTCGCGGCCGCCTCGTGGTGGCTGATGGTGAGAGAACCGGGCATGTCCTGCCTCCTCCGTTCGCCCCCCACTCTCCACCGTACGACCGCCCCGCTCAGCCGGCACCCGCCGCGGTCGGGGCCGGCTCCGCCGCCGCGCCACCCGGCTCCGCTCCCCCGTCCGGCTGCTCCCAGCGCCGGTCGCGCACCTCGCGCACGGCCAGCACCGCCGCCCCGGCCAGCAGCTGCCACCCCGCGCCGAAGCCCAGCACGGCCGCCACGCCGACCCGGTCGGCCAGCGGACCGGCCGCCGCCAGGCCCAGCGGCCCCAGCGCGAACGCGCCCAGGCCGCCGAACGCCGTCACCCGCGCCAGTACCCCGGCCGGCACCCAGCTCTGCAGCGTCGAGTCGTACAGCGAGCCGCAGACCGCCGACCCGGCCCCGGCCACCAGCGCCGCCGCCACCGTCCAGCCCAGCGGCAGGCCGGCCGCGAGCGCCGCCGAGGGCAGCGCCCAGCCGAGGCCCGCCAGCGTCGCCACCGCGAGCGGACGGGCCGGCCGGCGTCCAAGCATCAGCAGCCCGCCCAGCACCGCGCCGACCCCGTACACGCCCATCAGCAGCCCCCAGGCCCGCGCCCCGCCCAGCTCGCGCTGCGCGGTCAGCGGCCCCAGCACCAGGAACGGCGCCCAGACCAGGAAGTTGAACAGCGCCATCTGCACGGTGGTCACCCAGAGCCACCGCCGGGAGCGGAACTCGCCCCAGCCGTCCCGGAGATCGGCCAGCAGCGAGTCCTCGCCGCCGCCCGCGCCCGGGCCGGCCGGCGCGGCCGTCGACAGCCGGGCCAGCGCGAGCGCGCCGACCCCGTACGTCACGGCGTCGATCAGCAGCACCGCCTGCGGGCCGAAGCCCGCCGTGATCACCCCGGCGAGCGCGGGACCGGCCACCGTGGAGACCGAACGCGCCAGCCCCAGCAGGGTGTTGGCATCCGGGAGCCGTTCCTCCCGGCGCACCAGGGACGGCACCAGCGCACCCAGCGACGGCAGGAACACCCCCTCCCCCAGCCCCCAGACGGAGACCAGCGCCACCATCACCGGGACCGAGGCGTGCCCGGTGGCCAGCAGCGCCGCGAAGACGCCCTGCACCGCGCAGCGCAGCACGTCCGCCGCCAGCATCACCCGTCGGCTGCCCAGCCGGTCCGCGACCACCCCGCCGGCCACCATCACCAGCACGATCGGCAGCACCCGGGCCGCCATCACCCAGCCGACCTCCGTCCCGCCGCCCCCGCCGTCCAGCACCGCGAACGCCACCGCGACCGGCGCCATGGTGGAGCCGACCAGCGAGGTCGCGTACCCGACGAAGAACCACCTGAAATCGCGTTCACCCAGCACGGTCAGACGGCTGCCCAGCCGTCGACGGCGGGCCTGAATCCGCTCCGTCTCCCCTGTCACGGTCGCCCAGTCTGCCCACGGACGGAAACCCCGGACAAGGCTTTCCGCCGAAAAACCTGAGCCTTTTCCCATCAATCTTCCCGGAACCACCCACTGTCGCAGTAAATACCCCCGATCACCCCCCTCCACCTGCTCTTTACTGCGCTTCGGACTATTCTTTCCCCGTCCCCGATCCTCGTCGTTTACTGCGGAAAGCAGGCCCGGATGACCCTCCTCCCCCCGGTCGAGTACGCGGTCGCCGTCGAGCGTTACCTGGCCGCCTCCGGGCTCGGGGACGGCTCCCGCCGCGTCTACCGGATCGCCCTGGGCACCTGGGCCTGGGCGCTCGCCGGCCGGCCCGCCCCCACCGGCCCCGAGCGGCGGCGCGCCCGGCCGCCCGTCCTGCCGCTCGCCCTGCTCGACCACCCCGACGCCGCCGCCCGCCTGCGGGCCGCCGTCGAGCACCGCTCCCACGGAACCGACCCGCGCACCCTCAACCGCGAGCTCTCCACCCTGCGCGCCGCCCTCGCCTGGTGGCGCGCCCAGGGCTGGATCCGCACCGACCCCGCCGACGGCCTGCGCCCGCGCCCCCTGCCCGCCCCCGGGACCGGCCCCGCACCGCTCACCGCCGAGGAGCTCCGCACCCTGTTCGCCCTCCGCGCCCCGCTGCGCGAACAGGTGCTCTGGCGCCTCCTCCACGAGAGCGGCGCCCCCGTCGAGACCGTGCTCGCCCTGGACGTCGACGACCTCGACCTCGCCCGCCGCCGCACCCGCCCACCGGCCCCGCCGCTCGGCTGGCAGGCCGCCACCGCCCGGCTGCTCCCCCTCCTCCTCGCCGGCCGCACCGCCGGCCCGCTGTTCCTCACCACCCGCCGCGCCCCCGCCGGCACCCCCGCCCGCGACCGCTGCCCGCACACCCACCGCGCCCGGCTCTCCTACCGCCGCGCCGCCGAACTCCTCACCGCCCACGCCCCCGCCCACACCCTGCGCCGGCTCCGCCCGCCGCGGCCCTGAGGAACGACGAAGGCCCTTCCGCCGTCTCGGCGGAAGGGCCCGTGAAGAGGTCCTGCGCGGAGCCCCCTGTCGGATTCGAACCGACGACCTACGCTTTACAAGAGCGGTGCTCTGGCCAGCTGAGCTAAGGAGGCATGGTGACCGTCCGCGACGAGGTCACGGCGGCACCGGGGGCAGTCTACCGGGCGGGGCGCGGGCGGTGTGGGGATATCCGGGGGCCGGCGGGGCCGGGCGGGCGTGATGGAACCGATGCCTAAATCGGGACGGCCGGGGGCTGACAAGCGGCGGACGCGCAGGTAGCGTCACCCGGAGCCGGTTCGCGCAGTGGTCCAGACCACGACGGCGGGACCGGCCCGAGCGGTACCACCCACCTTTACTCGGATCGTCCGGCACGTTCCTGCCGGTGAAGGAGAGCACAGCCATGGCTTCTGTGACGTACGACAAGGCGACCCGTGTCTACCCCGGGGCGACCAAGCCCTCGGTCGACGCGCTGGACCTGGACATCGCCGACGGCGAGTTCCTCGTCCTGGTCGGCCCCTCCGGCTGCGGCAAGTCGACCAGCCTCCGCATGCTGGCCGGCCTGGAGGACGTCAACGGCGGCGCCATCCGGATCGGCGACCGCGACGTGACCCACCTTCCGCCGAAGGACCGGGACATCGCGATGGTGTTCCAGAACTACGCGCTCTACCCGCACATGACCGTCGCGGAGAACATGGGCTTCGCGCTCAAGATCGCCGGCGTCAACAAGAGCGAGATCCGCACCAAGGTCGAGGAGGCCGCCAAGATCCTCGACCTGACGGAGTACCTGGACCGCAAGCCGAAGGCGCTCTCCGGCGGTCAGCGCCAGCGCGTCGCGATGGGCCGCGCGATCGTCCGCGAGCCGCAGGTCTTCCTGATGGACGAGCCGCTGTCCAACCTGGACGCCAAGCTCCGCGTCTCGACCCGCACCCAGATCGCCGGTCTGCAGCGCCGCCTGGGCATCACCACCGTCTACGTCACCCACGACCAGACCGAGGCGCTCACCATGGGCGACCGGGTCGCGGTGCTCAAGGCCGGCATCCTGCAGCAGGTCGACACCCCGCGCAACATGTACGACAAGCCCGCCAACCTCTTCGTGGCCGGCTTCATCGGCTCGCCCGCGATGAACCTGGTCGAGGTGCCGCTGGTCGACGGCGGCGTGAAGTTCGGCGGCTCGGTCGTCAACATCTCGCGCGAGGACCTGGCCGGCGCCGGCACCGACAAGACCGTGACCGTCGGCATCCGCCCGGAGCACTTCGAGGTCGTCTCGGGCGGCGGCATCGAGGGCGTGGCCGTCACCGTCAACGTGGTCGAGGAGCTCGGCTCGGACGGCTTCGTGTACGGCACCACCAAGATCAACGGCGAGGACAAGGAACTGGTCGTCCGCGTGCACGGCCGGCAGATCCCCGCCCGCGGCGAGACCATCCACGTCGTGCCGATCGCCGGCGAGACCCACGTGTTCGCCACCAGCACCGGCGCCCGCCTCTCCAGCTGAGGCCACCCGTTCCACCCCGGAGCCCCGTCGGACCGTCACCCGGTCCGACGGGGCTCCCGCCGTCCGCGGCCACTCCGACGGGTGATGCCCGTCAACACGACACCGGGACGAACCGGGACAGTGCGTCACCCGATGGGGTAACGGAGGGCGAGGATGCCCGCACGCACCGCTACGCTCCTTTGCGTGAAGCAGCTAGTTCGCCGCATCGGCCAGACCATCGCCCTCGCCCTGCCCGTCGTCCTGGTGACCACCGGCACCCTCGCCGTGACCAGGGTGCCGTGGGCCCCGCCGACCTCGCTGGACCAGCAGGTGGTGGCGGCCGCCAGCGAGGACGGCGCCGGGATCGGCCGGACGGCGGGCACCGGGCGGACCCCGGACGGCCTCGCCCCGCAGGACGCGCTGCGCGTCACGCTCCTGGACGAGCTGCGCGCCCACAACCCGGGCAGCGCGCTGGACCTGCTGGAGCGCTCGATGCGCGAGCAGCCCGAGCTCACCCCGTACTGCACCTCGCTCGCCACCGAGCTGGGCAAGGCGGCGGTGCGCAAGTACCAGGGCGACGTCCAGCGGGCCCGCTCCTTCGCCCGCCCGGTCTGCGACGGCTCGTTCGCCGCCGGCGCCGCGAGCTGACGACGACGCGGGTGGAACCCGGCACCCGGACGGCCGGGTGACCGGCGGCGGAACGGCCGGGGCGGGTGCGCCTATTGTTCAGCCATGACCGCTGACTCCGGCCCCACGGCCACTCCCCCGCACACTCCCGCACCCGCCCTCGGCCCGGTGCCGGTGCCGGTGACCCAGGCCGTCATCCTGGCCGGCGGCCAGGGCTCCCGGCTGCGCCCCTACACGGACGACCGCCCCAAGCCGCTGGTCGAGATCCCCGGCACGGGCACCCCGATCCTCGGCCACCAGCTGGCCTGGCTCGCCTCCGAGGGCGTCACCGACGTGGTCATCTCCTGCGGCCACCTCGCGGACGTGCTGGAGGAGTGGCTCGACAAGGCCGACCTGCCGCTGCGGGTCCGCACCGTGGTCGAGGCCGAGCCGCTCGGCCGCGGCGGCGGGCTCAAGTACGCCGCGAAGGCGCTGCCCCGCCCCGACGAGCCCTGGTACGCCACCAACGGCGACATCTGGACCAGGTTCAGCCTGCGCGACATGGCCGCCTTCCACCACGAGCGGGACGCCGTCGCCACCCTCGCGCTGGCCCGGCCGCGGATCCCGTGGGGCGCGGTGGAGACCGACCAGTTCGGCAACGTCCTGGACTTCATCGAGGCCCCGCCCTCGCCGTTCCTCATCAACGCCGGCCTCTACGTCTTCAGCCCGGAGTTCGCCGATCTGCTGCCGGACGTCGGCGACCACGAGCGGACCACCTTCCCGCAGCTGGCCCGCGGCAAGCGGCTGGCCGGCTACCAGCTGCCGCAGGGCGTCTACTGGCGGGCCATCGACACCGCGAAGGACCTCACCGAGGCCGCCAAGGAGCTCGCCTCCGGCGCCGGCCGCGCCCCCGCGGTGTCCTGACCCGCACCCCCGCGACGGCCCGAGCCGGCCCCGCGGCAACGCGATCGGCCGGGTGCTCCCCCACGGAGCACCCGGCCGATCGCCGTCACCGGGCCGATCGCCCGGTCCGTCAGGTGGCCGTCGCCGCCCCAGGGCGGGCGGCGGACGGGCGGGCACCGCCGCCGGACAGCTCGGCCAGCGGAGCGCTGCCCAGCACCCCGCCCAGCAGCCCCGAGCCGGAGCCGCCCGCGCCGTTGCCGGAGCCGCTCGGGGCGCCGGTCCCGGCGCTCGGCGCGGGCTTGGGCGCCGAACCGGTGCCGGTCGCCGGGCCCGGGGTGGCGCGCTGCGCGGGCGCCGACCCGGCCGGGGCCGGTGCGCTGGACGGCCCGGCCGCCGGCGCCCCGGAGGGGGCCGTCCCGGTCTCCGGCCGGCCCGAGGCCTTCGCCCTGCCGCTCGGCGTGGCGGTGGCCGGGGCCGTGCCCGGCTTCGACGCGGACGGGGTGGCGGACGGCGCCGCGGTGGTGGGCGCGGCGCTCGGCGCGGCCGGCCGGGTCGGGGCCGGCGAGGTCGCCGGGGCGGCCGGGGCCTTGGCGCCCGGGGTCGCGGACGGTCCGCCGCTCGGCCAGACCGGCGTGCCGTACTCGGTGGCCGGCCGGGGCGGCGCGGGCGGCTGCGGCCGGGCGCCGGTGCGGACCGCCGCGCCCAGCATCGAGCCGAGCAGCAGGGTCAGGCCGATGACCACCGAGGCGACCACCGCGCCGCGCCGCAGCACCCGGCGGCGCAGCGCGGCCGGGGCGCCGGCGCCGTAGCGCCGCCAGGCCTCCAGGCCGAGCCGGCCGTCCAGCGAGGCGAACGGCGCCCCGGCGATCAGCAGCGGGCTCCAGGCCGCCAGGAAGATCAGGTCGGGCGTGTCGTACACCGGGACGGCCCGCCAGCTCACCGTGAACAGCAGCGCGGCGGACAGCGCCATCGCCGTGCCGGCCGCGAGCCGCTGCCAGAGTCCGAGCACGGTCAGCACGCCGACCACGATCTCGGCGAACGACACCACCAGGCCGGAGCCGACCGGGTGCGCCATGGCGAAGGACAGCAGCGGCTCGGCGACCTTCCAGGGGTGCAGCGAGGAGAGCCAGCGCATCATCGAGCCGCGCTCGCCGCCGTCGAAGTACACCGGGTCGCAGAGCTTGCTGAACCCGGCGTAGACGGAGAGCGAGCCGAGCACGGCGCGCAGCGGCAGCAGCACCAGGCCGAGGTCGACCCGGCGGCCGGGGTACCAGGGCTGGCGGCCCTCGGCGCCGGCGGCCGAGACCTCGGGCAGCTCGCCGCTGGGCGTCCAGCCCTGCGGCGCGCCGACCGGGCCGACGCCGCCCTGGGTGGCGGTGCCGCCGCCCTCGCGCGGCTGGCGGGGCACCGCCCGGGCGCCGCCGTACGGCGGGATCAGCTGGGTGTCCGCGTCCGCCAGGGAGCCGCCGGAGCGTCCGCCGCGTCCGCCGACGCCGGCCGGGACGGCGCCCAGCCGGACGGCCTCCAGCAGCTGGGTGGCCGCGACGTCGCCCGGGCGCGCCTCGCCGGTCCAGGTGACCGGGGTGACCCGCCCCTTGCGGCGCGGCGGTGCCCCGGCGAGACCGCCGACGAGCGAGGGCACGTCGGCCGCGGGGACGACCACCTGCGGGGTGACCAGCGGGCGGCGGATCAGGCCCTGGGCGCCGTAGGGGTCGCCGAACGCGGCGCCGGTGGACAGCAGTCCGGCCGGCGCGTCGATCAACGGCGCCACCGGGGCGCCGAGCCTGAGCCGGAAGCTCGCCTGGGTGCTGCTGAGGCGCGCCGGGTCCGACGGCACCTTGACGGTGTTGAGGCCGGGGCCCGCGTCCATCCCGGGGCTGCCACCGCCCAGGAGCGGGCGCCGAGGTGTTCTGGTGTCCACGCCCGTCTAACCGGGTGACGCCCGGTTAGGACACTCTCCCGAGTGGATATCGGGAGTCCCCTTGAAGTGATCATGAGAAAAGCGATCGGATCCGGGCGGATCCGATCGCTTTCCCCTGACTTGCGGGCGAACGGCGGGCGGTTGCGGAGAACGCGTTGCGCCGGGCACCCGCGCTGTGCTCGGGCCCTCACCCGCCCCCGGAGGGTGCGGTGGTCAGCCGACCTTGGCGCGCAGCCGGGCCGCCTCGTACAGCACGACGCCGGCCGCGACGCCCGCGTTCAGCGACTCGGTCAGCCCCGACATCGGGATCCGCACCCGCAGGTCGCAGGTCTCCGAGACCAGCCGGGACAGGCCCTTGCCCTCGCTGCCCGCGACGATCACCACCGGCCCGGTCAGCGCCTCCAGGTCGCCGATCTCGGCCTCGCCGTCGGCCGCCAGGCCGATCACCATCAGCCCGGCCTTCTGGTACGCCTCCAGGGCGCGGGTCAGGTTGGTGGCCCGGGCGACGGGCAGCCGGGCCGCCGCTCCCGAGGAGGTCTTCCAGGCACCGGCGGTCATGCCGGCCGCCCGGCGCTCCGGGATGACCACGCCGTGCGCGCCGAAGGCGGCGGCGGAACGGACCACGGCGCCCAGGTTGCGGGAGTCGGTGACGCCGTCCAGCGCGACGATCAGCGCGTCGCGGCCGCTGTCCGCGGCCTCGTCCAGCAGGTCCTCGGGGTGCGCGTACTCGTACGGCGGGACCTGCAGCACCAGGCCCTGGTGGTTCATCCCGCCGGTCATCTGGTCCAGCTGCGGGCGCGGGGCCTCCATCAGCGGGATGCCGCGGTCGTTGGCGGCCTGGAAGGCGTCGCGGACCCGGTCGTCGGTGTCGATGAACTGCTGGACGTACAGCGCGTTGGCCGGCACGTCGCCCTGCAGGGCCTCGACCACCGAGTTGCGGCCGAAGACCAGCTCGGCGGAGCCGGCGCCGCCGCGGCCGCCCCGGCCGCCGCCACCGGCCCGGCGCATGCCGGCCCGGGCCTTGGCGTCCCGCTCGCGCTTGAGCGCGGCGTTGGCGGCCCGCTGCTTCGGGTGGCCCTTGCGCTCCTCGCCGGGCGGGGTCGGGCCCTTGCCCTGGAGCGCCTTCCGGCTGTGGCCGCCGGTACCGACACTCGCGCCCTTCTTCGACCCGGGGTTGCGGCGGTTCCTGCGCTGGCTGTTGCCGGCCATGGCTGTACTTCCTGTCTGTCTGTGCGGCATGGCCGGCCGCACCGGCCCGTGCCGGTGGCGCCCGACGGCATGCGCTCCGTCATGCGGGAGGGCCGCACCGGTCCGGTACGGCCCACCTCACCCCTCGGTCGCCCGGGGGTTACTGGCTGTTGATCGTCCAGCGCGGGCCGGACGGGGTGTCCTCGATCGCCAGCCCGGCCAGGCCGAGCTGGTCGCGGATGGCGTCCGCGGTCGCGAAGTCCTTGCGGGCCCGTGCCGCCTGGCGCTGGTCCAGGACGAGGCGGACCAGCGAGTCGACCACGCCGTGCAGGTCCTCGCCGCGCTCCGTCCCGGTCCACTGCGGGTCGAGCGGGTCCAGACCCAGTACTCCGAGCATCGCACGGACCTCGGCCAAGCGCGCCACCGCGCTCTCCTTGTCGTCCGCGGTGAGGGCGCTGTTGCCCTGGCGGACGGCGGTGTGCACGATGGCCAGCGCCTGCGGCACGCCCAGGTCGTCGTCCATCGCCTCGGCGAAGGCCGGCGGCACCTCGGGCGCCGCGTCGACCTTCCCGCAGCGCTCCACGGCGCGCTGGATGAAGCCCTCGATCCGGCCGAAACCGGCCTCGGCCTCGCGCAGCGACTCCTCGCTGTACTCGATCATCGAGCGGTAGTGCGGGGCCGCCAGGTAGTAGCGGAGCACGATCGGCCGCCAGCGCCGGACCATCTCGGAGACCAGCACCGAGTTGCCCAGCGACTTGCTCATCTTCTCGCCGGCCATGGTGACCCAGGCGTTGTGCACCCAGAAGTTGGCGAAGCCGTCGCCGTAGGCCTTGGACTGGGCGATCTCGTTCTCGTGGTGCGGAAAGATCAGGTCGAGCCCGCCGCCGTGGACGTCGAAGGCCGGGCCCAGGTACTTGTGGGCCATCGCCGAGCACTCCAGGTGCCAGCCCGGACGGCCGCGGCCCCACGGGGTCTCCCAGCTCGGCTCGCCCGGCTTGGCGGCCTTCCACATCGCGAAGTCGCGCGGGTCGCGCTTGCCGGTCTCGTTCTCGCCGGAGGGCTGCTGGAGGTTCTCCAGCTTCTGGTTGGAGAGCGCGAGGTAGTCGGGGTACGACTTCACGTCGAAGTAGACGTTGCCGTCGGCCGCGTAGGCGTGGCCCTTCTCGATGAGCCCGCGCATCATCTCGACCATCTCGGGGATGTGCCCGGTCGCGCGCGGTTCGACGGTCGGCGGCAGGCAGCCGAGCGCGTTGTAGCCGTCGTTGAAGGCGCGCTCGTTCTCGTAGGCGATCTGCCACCACGGCGTGCCGAGCTCGCGCTCCTTGGCGATGATCTTGTCGTCGATGTCGGTGACGTTCCGGGCGAAGGTCACCTGGTAGCCGCGGTAGGCGAACCACCGCTGCATCACGTCGAAGTTGAGATAGGAGCGGATGTGCCCGATGTGTGGCGCCGACTGGACGGTAGCGCCGCACAGGTAGATCGAGACACAACCCGGGACAAGCGGGACGAAGTCGCGTACCTGTCGGGTGCTGGTGTCGTACAGTCGAATGCTCACAGCGTCAAGCGTAGTGGGCAGCAGGGGGTGCCCCGCGACATTCCGGAATGTCAAGGCCCCCGACGGAACCTTTTCCGCCGGGTGATGCCCCGGGGCCTCCCCCGCCGCGCCGGTGGCTCAGATCGAGCCGACCACCTTCCGCGGGGTGATCCGGACGACCACCCGCACGTCGTCCGGGCCGTCGTAGCCGTACGACTCCGCGTCCTGGTACTTGCGGGCCAGCTCGTCGATCAGCTCCCGGCCGCCCTCGCGGGTCAGGGTGACCTCGCCGCGCACCTCCAGGTAGGTGTACGGGCTCTCCGGCGGGTTGACCACCAGCGAGACCCGCGGGTCCTTCACCAGGTTGAGGTGCTTGCGGCGCCCCTCGACGGTGGAGAACAGGATGTCCTCGCCGTCGCGCTTCACCCAGACCACGGAGGACTGGGGGCTGCCGTCGGGCTGGATCGTGGAGACCACGGCGAAGCTCTTGGCGTCGAGCAGGGCCTTGGCCTGGTCGGAGAGTTGGGCGCTCATCGGAAACCTCATCTCGTCGGCAGCTGGTACGGCCCGAGGGGGAAGCCCGCGCGGGCCCGACCCGAACACTATCGACTCGGGCCCGCGCAACGCCCGGTGAACACCCGTCAGCCGGGGATTGTTCCCGGCCGCCCTCCGCGGAGGTCAGGGCCGCTCGTACACCAGCGCGGTGGCGATCGCCGCGAGCCCCTCGGCGCGCCCGGTCAGCCCGAGCCCGTCGGTGGTGGTGCCGGAGACCGAGACCGGGGCGCCGACCGCGGCGCCGAGCGCGGCCTGCGCCTCCGCCCGGCGCTTGCCGATCTTCGGCCGGACCCCGATCACCTGGATCGCGACGTTGCCGATCTCGAAGCCCGCCGCGCGCACCAGCCGGGCCGCCTCGCCGAGCAGCGTCACCCCGGACGCCCCGGCCCACTCCGGCCGGTCGGTGCCGAAGTGCGCGCCCAGGTCGCCGATCCCGGCGGCCGAGAACAGCGCGTCGCAGGCGGCGTGGGCGGCCACGTCGGCGTCCGAGTGCCCGGCCAGGCCGGCCTCGGCGCCCGGCCACTCCAGCCCGGCCACCCACAGCGGGCGACCGGCCTCGAAGGCGTGCACGTCGGTGCCGATCCCGATCCGGGGGACGACGGGGGTGTGCGGGTCAGTAGGCATCGGCGGCCCTCCGGCGGGCGAGTACGGCCTCGGCGAGAACGAGGTCCAGCGGACGGGTCACCTTGAACGCCTCCTCGTGCCCGGGCACCACGACCACCCGGCCGCCGAACCGCTCGACCAGGCCCGCGTCGTCGGTGACCGGCGGCAGGCCGGTCCCGTCCGCCGCGCCCTCCTCGGCCAGCGCCTTGGCGTGCACCCCGGCCAGCGTCTCCCGGCGGAAGCCCTGCGGGGTCTGCACCGCGCGCAGGGTGGCCCGGTCGGGCGTGTCGAGCACCGGCTCGGGCCCGCCCGGCACCGGCTCGACCCGCTTGATGGTGTCGGCCAGCGGCACCGCCGGCACCACCGCCTCGGCCCCGGCCCGGACGGCGGAGGCCACCGCGTCCACCACCTCGACCGGGACCAGCGGGCGGGCCGCGTCGTGCACCAGCACGATGCCGACCTCGGCCGGGATGGCGGCCAGGCCCAGCCGGACCGACTCCTGGCGGGTCGCCCCGCCGGCCACCACCCGGATGTCCTTGCCCTCAAGGCCGTGGCTGTCGAGCAGGGCGACCACCTCGGCCACCCCGTCGGCGGGGGCGGCGACCACGACCAGGCCGACCGCGCGGCTGCGGGTCAGCGCCCGGACGGCGTGCACCAGGAGCGGCACGCCGCCCAGTTCACGCAGGGCCTTGGGGGCCCCCGGCCCCAGGCGCTCACCGCGGCCGGCGGCGGGCACCACTGCTGCTGCGACTGCTGCTGTGGCGTTCAGGTTTCACTCCTTCGGCGAAGTGGGTATGGCCATGGCGTGCACGACGGGCGCGGACCCCTTCCGAAGCACCACCGTCTTCCGCCCGCGACATGAGCAGAAACGGTCATGCAGACCCGAGGCCGACCGGGCCGCTCGGGTGCGGGGGCGTCGTCCGGACACGCCTCAGCGCCCGAAGTGCCACTGCACCACCCGCGGACCGTCGGTCCGGTGGGCGGCGCGCCGGCATCGGGCGCTGTGAGCGTTGTGGAGCGGACGGCCGCTACGAGGCGAGCACCTCGTCGAGCAGCGTCTCCGCCTTGTCCTCGTTGGTGTTCTCCGCCAGCGCGAGCTCGCTGACGAGGATCTGGCGCGCCTTGGCGAGCATGCGCTTCTCGCCGGCGGAGAGACCGCGCTCGCGCTCGCGGCGCCACAGGTCGCGCACGACCTCGGCGACCTTGATGACGTCGCCCGAGGCGAGCTTCTCCAGGTTCGCCTTGTAGCGACGGGACCAGTTGGTCGGCTCTTCGGTGTACGGTGCGCGGAGCACCTCGAAGACCCGGTCCAGACCCTCCTGGCCGACCACATCGCGCACGCCGACGAACTCCGCGTTCTCGGCGGGCACGCGGAGCGTCAGGTCTCCCTGCTGCACCTTGAGCACCAGGTAGGTCTTGTCCACACCTTTGATCTGGCGAATTTCGATGGCCTCGATCAGCGCGGCCCCGTGATGGGGGTAGACCACCGTGTCGCCAACCTTGAACGTCATGTGACAGGACCCCTTCCGTGGCTTTCCAGAATAACACGCTTTTCGGCGCACCCGAAGGGCGTTTTCGCAGGTCAGGGCCGGTCTCGGGGCTTGACAAGGACCCCCATGACGTGCTGCGACCGGTGTTCGAGGAGGGCTTCCCGCAGGTCGGAGGCGGTTCCGCCGCTCGCCGAAACCCCTGGCAACACTCCCGAAACCGTGATTTGATCTTGAGCTTTCACCGTTTATCGGGTCGTTTCCGGATCGTGATCCGATCTTGGTCGGCCCTTGACCTGAACACGCGGACGTGCCGCCGTCCGGGCGCCCCGTCCGCACCTGGCGCGCGACACGAAGGGACCACCCCGTGAGGACGGCATAAGCGAGGTCGATAATCTGAGACCTGACCTTCCGACACGTGACTTAGGAGAAGCCGCCGCCGTGAGCCGCAGCCTTCGACGCGGCAGCATCGCCGCCCTCGCCGCCCTGGCCATCGCCTCGTTGTCCTCCTGCGCCGCCGGGAACACCCCGGAGACCCTGCAGATCAAGCCGGACAACGTGTCCGCCACCCTGGGCACCGACGTCCTGCTGAACAACATCGTCGTGGTCACCGGGGACGAGTCCTCCGGCGAGCACACCGGCCCCGCCAACGTGACGGTGAACATCAGCAACACCGGGTCCGAGGTGCTCGAGCTGCAGGCCGTCACCGTCGCCGGTGGTGCCCCCGCCGCCTTCACCGACGCCACGGGCGCCCCGCTGACCAGCATCTCCGTCCCGGCCGGCGGCGCGGTGCTGCTCGGCGGTCCGGGCAACCCGACCGCCAAGGTCGCCTCCACCACCGTGACCGTGGGCGGCTACGTGGCGACCTCCTTCACGTTCAAGAACCACGAGAAGCTGGACGCCCAGGCCCAGGTCAGCCCGAACAAGGACCTGTACAAGGGCTTCGGCCCGACCGCCCCGGCGGCCGCGCCGACCAAGGCCGCCACCCCGGCCGCGGGTGCCACCACTCCGGCCGCGGGCGCCCACGCCCCGGCCGCCGGCACCACCTCCTCGGCCCCGGCGGTCCCGGCCGCCCACTGAGGCCCGGCGCCGTCGCACCGCAGAGACGCGAACGCCCCTCCGGCCGGTGCCGGAGGGGCGTTCGCGTCGGTGGGGCCGGGAGCCCGGGTTTACGGCTCGAACTTGTAGCCGAGGCCGCGCACCGTGACCAGGTAGCGCGGGGCGCCCGGGTCCGGCTCGATCTTCGCCCGCAGCCGCTTGACGTGGACGTCCAGCGTCTTGGTGTCGCCGACGTAGTCGGCGCCCCAGACCCGGTCGATCAGCTGCATCCGGGTGAGCACCCGGCCGGCGTTGCGCAGCAGCATCTCCAGCAGGTCGAACTCCTTGAGCGGCAGGTCGACCTTGGCGCCGTCCACGGTCACCACGTGCCGGTCGACGTCCATCCGGACCGGGCCCGCCTCCAGCGCGCCGGGGCCGCCGCCGTCGCCGGGGCCCTCGTTCTCGCCGCGGCGGCGCAGCACCGCGCGGATCCGGGCGACCAGCTCACGGGTGGAGTAGGGCTTGGTGACGTAGTCGTCCGCGCCTATCTCCAGACCGACCACCTTGTCGATCTCGCTGTCCTTGGCGGTGACCATGATCACCGGCACGTTGGAGCGCACCCGCAGCTGGCGGCAGACCTCGGTGCCGGGCAGCCCCGGCAGCATCAGGTCGAGCAGGACGAGGTCGGCGCCGTTGCGTTCGAACTGCTCCAGCGCGTCCGGGCCGGTGGCGGCGATGGCCACCTCGAAGCCCTCCTTGCGGAGCATGTACGAGAGGGCGTCGCTGAACGACTCCTCGTCCTCGACCACCAGTACTCGGGTCACGATCAGGCCTCCGGGGCAAGCTGGGGGGTTGTTTCTGACAGGGAATGCGCGGACTCCCCCGCACGGGGGCGGTCCACGGGGGCCTGCCCGGCGGGCAGGCGGAGGGTGAAGGTGGAGCCCTGGCCCTCGACGCTCCACACCGACACGGTGCCGCCGTGCGAGGCGGCCACGTGCTTGACGATGGACAGGCCGAGGCCGGTGCCGCCGGTCTGCCGGGAGCGTGCGGGGTCGACCCGGTAGAACCGTTCGAAGACCCGCTCGCGGTCCTTCTCGGAGATGCCGATGCCCTGGTCGGTCACCGAGATCTCGATGAGCTCGCCGTCGGCCTCGCCCAGCGCGGCGGCGCTGGAGATCCGGCGGGTGGCGATCGCGACCCTGGTCCGCGGCGGGCTGTAGTTGACGGCGTTCTCGACGAGGTTGCCGAGCGCGGCGGCGAGCTGGCCGCGGTTGCCGTGCAGGTAGAGGCCGGCGATGCCGCCGGCCGCGATGAGGATCTGCTTGGCGGCGGCCTGCTGGCGGCAGCGGTCGATCGCCTCGGCGATCAGCTCGTCCACCGCGACCGGCTCCGGGTCGACCATCAGCCGGTCGTCCTGGACCCGGGAGAGGTCGATGATCTCCTGGACCAGGCTGGCCAGCCTGGTCGCCTCGATCTGCATCCGGCCCGCGAAGCGCTGCACCGCCTCCGGGTCGTCGGCCGCGTCCGCGACCGCCTCGGAGAGCAGCGAGAGCGCGCCGACCGGGGTCTTGAGCTCGTGGCTGACGTTGGCCACGAAGTCGCGGCGGACGGCCTCCACCCGGCGGCGCTCGGTCTGGTCCTCGACCAGCACCAGGACCAGCCGGGAGCCCAGCGGGGCGACCCGGGCCGAGACCGCGAGCGGTTCGGCGGCGCGCGCCGCGCCCGGGCGGGGCAGCTCCAGATCGAGCTGGCGGATCTCGCCGTCCCGGCGGGTGGAGCGGGCCAGCGCGAGCAGCTGGTCGACGGCGACCGCGCCGCCGCGCACCAGGCCCATCGCGTACGCCGCCGAGCTGGCCTTGACCACGTCGTCGCTCTCGCCGAGGACGATCGCGCAGGAGCGCAGCACGGAGAGAACGGTGTCGACCCCCGGGGGCAGCGGGGGTTCCTGCGCCGGGAGGCCCTGGTGACGGCCCTGGTTCCGGTTGGTTCCGCCGTACCTGCCCCTGGCCTGCTCGCGCTCGCTCCAACGGAAGGCGATCGAGGCCGTGAGGCCGACGCCGAGCCCGGCTATGGCGCAGGCAGCGGCGGCGGCCACGTTCACGTCCATACCGCCAGCCTAAGCGCACGGTGAGGGCGCTCCCCACGGGCTCGATCAAGGGATCGGCCGCACGTTGCCGAGAATTCACCTTCAGGTAGCTGTCGGTTCACCGAACGGGTCGTGCGTGGTCGCCCGGACGGCCCACAGTGGGCGCCGGAGCCCGTGTGGGAGGGGCGGCCCGGCCAAACGGCCGCCCGTCGCCCCGGGTGTGCGCGTACGATGCGCGCCACCAGCAGCGGCCATCCGTACGTCCTACTGACCGTCGTACCGGATGACCGGTCGGCACCGCCACCGACACAGCTACTGAGGAGAGAGCATGCGCGACGCGTACCACGAGGAACTCGACTCGATCGGCGACAGCCTGGTCGAGATGGCCCGGCTCGTCGGTTCGGCCCTCGGGCGGGCCACCACCGCACTCCTCGACGCGGACCTGGCGCTGGCGGAGAGCGTGATCGCCGCCGACGAGAAGATCAACGACCTGCACCACGAGCTGGAGAACCGGGCGATCGACCTGCTCGCCCGTCAGCAGCCGGTCGCCACCGACCTGCGCATCGTCGTCACCTCGCTGCGGATGAGCTCCGACCTGGAGCGCTGCGGCGACCTCGCCCGGCACGTCGCCAAGGTGGCGCGGCTCCGCTACCCGGCGTCGGCCGTCCCCGGCGACCTGCACGCGACCGTCCTGGAGATGGGTCAGCTCGCCCAGCGGCTGGTGGCCAAGGCCGGCCTGGTGATCGCCACCAAGGACGTCGACAAGGCGCTGGAGCTGGAGCAGGACGACGACGCGATCGACGCGCTGCACCGCGAGCTGTTCGCGCACCTCATCGACGAGCGCTGGCACCACGGCATCGAGACCGCGGTGGACGTCACCCTGGTCGGCCGCTACTACGAGCGCTTCGCCGACCACGCGGTCTCGGTGGCCAAGCGCGTGGTGTACCTGGTGACCGGCGAGCACGTGGAGGAGTTCGTCGCGGCGACCGAGGCCGCCGCCGAGGCGGAGTGACCTCCGGGCGGCCCGCCGTCCCCGGGACGGCCCTTCTTCCCGGGGGTGG
The DNA here is from genome assembly GCF_040296005.1 of Kitasatospora sp. NPDC002551. NCBI lineage: Bacteria > Bacillati > Actinomycetota > Actinomycetes > Kitasatosporales > Streptomycetaceae > Kitasatospora > Kitasatospora sp. NPDC002551. The sequence continues at coordinate 65,792 of NZ_JBEOWI010000015.1, forward strand.
GTAAACCCCGGGCCGGGGTGGTGGAGGAGCACGGGAAGCCGTACTCCCCACCACTGCGCGCCCGTTGACGCTCCCTCCGGTCGGCGGTTTCACTCGAATCCGTAGGGCACCGTGGTGTGCCCGCCAGAAGGAGGGGTCAGCACGATGAAGGCACACCCGACCGGCCCGGCATCGGCTCCCGAGACCATCGAAACGCCCGCCCCGAAGCTGCTGCCCGTCCTCGCGGCCGGCTGCGGCTGCGGTCCGGGCTGCGGCTGTGGCTGCCAGTCCGGCGCCCCCTGCCAGTGCGGCGGGGTCGACGGCGGCTGCTGCGGCCACTGAGGGGCCGCCGGGGACCACCCGTTCGTCCCTCCCCCGGTGCCACCGTGGAGCTCCGGGGTGCACGGCTGCCGTGGGAGACGGCCGTGCACCCCGGTCTCCTCACCGCCGGGGCGCCGGCGGGGTCAGCGGGGCGGGTCTCAGAACGTGACGTCCGTGCAGGAGTAGAAGGCGTTGCCGGTGTCCGCGACGTCCCAGACCGCGACGACCACCTGGTGGCCGGTCCGGCCGGAGGGCAGGGTCGCGGTGTGGCTGAGTGTGCTGGGCACCTGGGTGCCGTTGTAGGGGACGTTCAGGAACGGGGTCAGCTCCAGGTTGGCCCGGGTGACCTTCTGCGAGGCGCTGTAGCCGGGCTTGGTCAGGTAGTACCGGAAGCCCGAGGTGGCGTGCCGGGCGGTGAACCGCCAGGTGAAGGTCAGCCGCTGGCCCGCGGAGACGGCGGTGGCCGGCCAGGCGCCGCCGCGCGGGTCGTCCAGCTCGGCGAAGCGGCTGTTGCCTCCGGCACAGATGAGGCCGTCGGCCGGTCCCGAGGCCGGGAAGCCCTTCGGCCCCTCGACGCTCTGCGGCTCCCAGCGGATCGCGCCGCAGTTGGTCACCGTGCCCGCGCCGCAGAGCGCGGCCCGGCTGGGCGGGGTGGTGATGTAGCCGTGCGACTGCGCCGGAAGGGCGACCGCGACCGGCACCGCGAGGGCGGCCACGACGGCTCCGACGACATGACGTGTGCGCATGATGCTCCTCCGTGGGGGTGGATGGAGAGTGCGCCGGGCACGGACACGCGTGCGTGGGGGCCGGCATGCCCGCGCCGGGTCGGCGCTCACACCGTAGGAGCCGCCACCGGGGCCGTCAATGGTCTGAACCATTTCTGCGACACGGCGAACTCACCCCATGCACAGGTGAGTTGAACGCGAAGGGCCCCGCCCCCGAACGGGGAGCGGGGCCCTCGACGGCCGGTGCGGGTTACTTCTTGCCCTGGGTTTGGCCTGTCGATTCTTCGGGGCTGACCAAGGGCCCCTGACCTGGGATCGAGCCGTCGGTAGTTGTCATCGTTGGCCACCCTTGATCGGCGCCGAACGGCCCACAGACGGCCCAGCGCATACGCCTCAGCGTCCCGGCCGCTGCCGCCTCATCTCGCCCCTCAGCACGTTGCTGAGCGCGTCATCCGCCAACAGGCAAGCCTTCTCGGCCCCCAGGACGCGATCCCAGAGCGGGTCGGCCCCTTCGACTGGCGGCCGGGAGGGCGTCTGCCCCTCAGGAACTGGTTCGCGTTGCCCCATCCAGTCAAGGATGGCAATAAAGAACGCCTTCTCCCGTTCAAACGTCACTCCGAACGCCTCAACGGCCTGCCTTGAGCCATAGATCTCCAGCTTCGAGAACACCCGAGCCGAGGCTTCAGACAGGTGCTCATGGGCGTTGAACTCGCCAGGCGCTCCCGTCCGAACCATTTCCCGTCGAGATACCGCGAACCCGCGAACTGCTATTAGCACGTCCTCGTAGACGGCCGCCTGCCGCTCCCATAGCCGAAGCTCATGCTCTCGACTCTTCGTAGCCTTCTGTGTCAACACAGCGCTCGCCAACGTTCCCATACCGCCAATGAGCGCCCCCAAGAGGGCCGCAACCGCAGGAGTCAAAGTCACGGGCACATCGTGTCAGCCCAGGCCGTCTCCGTGAGTAGGCAGGCAACAGGCCGAAATCGAATCGTTGGGAACCCGGAGTACGGAAACAAGCGTCCGCATCGCGGATCAACCAGAGAACCCCTGCCAATGAGCCGCCAGGCCGTCGACCGTCTTCTCGAAGAGCGCACCCGACTGCCGGTGGGGCAGGTCCACAGTCCGCACCAGCGCGAAGCCCTGCGCCAGGTAGTACCGGTGCAACCCAGGGTTCGTCTTCCACGCATCGAGCCGAAGGGAGGACTTGCCCGCAGCCGCCGCGCGGGCCGCTGCCCAGCCCAGCATCTGAGCGCCTACGGCCTGGCCAGCCACCGCGCGGGCAATGGCCATCCGGTGCACATACAGTGCCGCCTCCGGTTCGTCGGCAGCCTCCCAGAACTCCGGATCCGCCTGCTCGTCCACGGTCAGTGTTCCAACCGGCTCGCCGTCACGGAAGGCTATGAAGCACTCCCCCCGGCCCATCGAGTCGAGCAGCCGTTCCCGACGCGGCGGGAACTGCCACTGGTCACTCCCGAGCGACGCCAGCCACGCGCCCGCGCCGGTCAGCAGCTCCTCAACCAGGGGAAGTTCGTCCAACGTGGCCGCTCGCATCTCCACCCCGGTCATTCGGCACCGTCCTGCGGCTGCTCCCAGTGCCGCTCATACGAGATGACGTGCCGGTCGCCCGGCAGAACGGTTACCGCAACGCGCACCGGCCGGCCGTTCGCCGTGAAGCCGGTGCAGACGTGGTAGGCGACGGGACTTCCCGGCCCCAGCTCAAGGCGATGCGCTTCGTCGGGAGTCGGCATTCGCACGTACAGCTCGTCGAGCGCCCGCACCTGCCGATAGCCCAGCTCCGCCAGCACCTCGTTGGCGCCGCGCGTAATGTCCTCCGGCCGCATGATCTCGGAGTCCCGGACGATGTCCAGTGGGAAGTAGCTGTCGTTGACGTTGAACGGCTCGCCGTCGAGCCAGCGGATCCGCCGACGCACCGCGGCAAGCTCTCCGGCCTCGAGGTGCAGGCGCTTCGCAATGTCCGGCGCAGGCTCCACGATGGCCACCTCGATGAGCTGGCGCGGCTTTCGCCCGTCCGCCGAGTGCTCCGTGACGAAGGCGTCCATCTCGGCCGAGTAGGGGCGCTTGCGGAACTCGGCCTGCGGCCGGAACACCATGGGCTGGCGCTCCTTCACGAAGTAGCCCCGGGGCCTCATCGGCACGACCAAGCCTTCGTTGACCAGCGCGCCGAGTGCCTGCCGCACGGTTCCACGCCCGACGCCGAACTGCGCGATCAGGTCCGCTTCGGTCGGCAACTGCGCGCCAGCCAGGAGCGTCCCATCCGCGATCTTCTGCCTCAGCGCGTCGGAGATCTGCTGGTACATGGGCGCTCGCCCAGATCGCATCGCTGACATGCAGACCATGAAACAGCAGCTCACGGCGCATTGTCTAGTCAATGCGAACGATGTGCTTGACCACTGGTCGCCGAGCGTGCCAATCTCTTCACCGGCAGCATTGTTCGGACAATGCAGACGATGCCAGGACTTGCCATGGAGCGGCGCTCAAACCGCCAAGTCAGCACGCCGCTCCATGCCCCAGTGAAGGGAGTTCCATCATGCACGCTTCGCTCGCCACCCAGCCACTGACCGTCGGCCCCGTCCGCTCCCAGGTGAGCGTCTTCGGCGACCCGGACGACGGCGAGAGCGCCCCGCGCGTGGCGGTGCAGATGACCCTGCACCTGTCGTTCGCGGAGATCCTCGGCCGTCTGCTGTTCACCCCCGGCTCGACGCTGATGCGGGAGGACCTGGAGTCCGGCAACGAGTCCAAGATCATGGAGTGCCTGTGGTTCACCATGGCGCAGACCGGCCTGGACGTGGCTGAGGATTTCGCCGACATGGCCATGGACGTGTACACCGGCCGCCGCTCGTCCAACCTTCACGCGTTCGCGGTGAGCCTCGGCACGGTCATCACCCACATCTTCGGCGTCGCCGCCCCGGAGGCTGCGCGCGTCGGGTGAGCACCCCGCCACCGGCGAGCGCTCACCAGGCGCTCACCGGCCCGGCCGGGTACGGCGTACCCGGTGTACCCGGAGGCGTACCCGACCGGTCCGTCCGGCGGGTACACCGCCCGCTGGCCGACGCGGAGTTCACCACCGTTCACCGCCGTTCACCAGCGCGAAGTACGTACCCGGGTACGCGAGTACGCCCCGGATACGCGTACCCGACCGGTGCGGTGAACAGCCGACCGTTCACCCGACTCCCCGGCAGCCGTTCCCGGCGTTCCCTCCGACCGTTCCCGCGTTCCCGGAAGCACTTCCCGCCCTTTACGGAACTGCATCGGTCGCCCACTGACCAGCGGCAACGAGCCGACCGACAGCCGACCCGCTCACCGGTGAACACCCCGACTTCCCGCCCGCCTCCCGACCCATGAGCGGCGCGGACTCCTGCTTCCCGAAACCGGCGCCCACGTGGGCGGCGAACGCGTCGTCGTGAGCGCCCGTGAGCGTCGGTGAGCATCCAGCCAGACCCCATTCCCGCCCCACCGACCGACCGAGGAGACCCGCATGAACACCCCGTCGCCGACCACCGACCCGACCCCCCTCGCGAACCCGGACCCGACGGACTACCTGACGGTGCCCCAGGTCGCGTTCGCCCTGAGGCTGTCGCAGGAGACCGTGTGGCGCATGGCCCGCAGTGGGCGACTGGCCACCTACCGGGTCGGCAACGGCCGGGGCCAGGTCCGCGTCCCCCGCGACGCCTTCCGCGCCTACCTGGACGCCACCGGACTGCCCGCCGGCCTGTCCGCCGTCGCCGCCGCAGCTCCGTCCAGCAGCCGGGAGCGGTCCCCCTGGACCACGCCCCGCAGCTGACCGCCCCACCGCCCGCCCGGAAGCGGCCGCCGGGTGCCCAGCGAACTGGACGCCCGGCGCGGCCGGACAAGCAAGAAGAGCACCGGGCTCCCCGCAGACGGGTGCTCCTCTTGCTGTTCGGCGAAGCCGCCGAAGGTCGTGCCGCGCAGCGGCTCCTCATTACGCCCTGAGGCACGCGCCAGTACCAGAACAGCCCCTTCTTCTTTTCCTAAGAAGGGAAGCTCTGCGTCACCGCGTCACCCCGGGCCCAAAGACGGCCTCTGACCTGCGACAACAAGGGTGACGCAGACGGCCGTTCCTGCGTCACCTCTGCGTCACCGCGTCACCCGCCAACGCGGTCTGCGTCACCCCCGGCATCGCGTCGCACGACCCGCCCCCACCTACAACAGCGCCCTCCTCTTTTCCTAAGTAGGAGAACGCTGCGACATGTACGTCATGCGAGCCGGAAAACAGCACCTGACCTGCACCAACGACCATGACGCAGACGGCAACCACTGCGTCATCCTGCGACATGTGCGACATGCCATGACGCAGCCCATGACGCACCGATGACGCAGAGCCCGGCCACTGCGTCATCCAAAACCCCAGGTCACAGGCCCGCATGACGCTGATGTCGCAATGACGCAGAAATCCGCACCTCGGACAACCCACGCCAACGGGAGCCGTCGCACGTCATGGGCGTGGACGCAGCCCGCGTCACCCGGTGACGCAGGGGCCGATCCCCGAATTCGCTGCGTCACCGCAAAACAGCAGGTCAGAGGCCCTGCGTGACGCTGGTGTCGCGGTGACGCAGAAATCCGCGCCTAGGACAGCACAGCCGCCGCTCGAAGCCCTGCCCCTCCCCGCCGCGCACCGGCCGGGCCCCGGAACCGCTACCGGGCCTAGCGTCCACCCTCGCTAGACCTAGCAAGCCCGCTAGCGAGCAAAGCCGCCCCTGACCAGCCGCCTAGCGTCTAGCGCCCCCGTCGGCCGAACCCCCGGAAACGCCCGCAGCCCGGCCCGGCACCCCGCTCCCGGTCGCTAGGCACCAGGCACCGCGCTCGGCCCCGCTCCGGCCGCCGCCAGCCGCTCTGACACCCCCTGACGCCTGACACCCGCTGACACCCGAACCCCTAGGCAGACGCGGTGTCAGACCACCGCTGACGGCACCTGACACCGCCCCCTGACACCCGGCCTGACACCCGCCGCAACCGCCCCGAGGAGAGGCCCGTGACCAACCGCAGCACCCCCGCCGCCGCCCCACCCGCCGTGACCGCCCTCCCCGCCCGCTTCCTCACCCCCGAGGACGTCGCCTCCCTCTTCGCTGTCCCGCTCGAAACGCTCTACCAGTGGCGCCGCAAGCGCACCGGCCCGCCCGCCTTCCGCGTCGGCCGCCACCTCCGCTACCACCCCGACGCCGTCGCCCAATGGGTCACCGAACAGACCCGCGACGCCGCCTGAACCACCAGGGACCCGCCAGGGAGGCAGGGAGAACTCCCTCCCCGCCTCCCTGACCACCACATAGCCCCTGATCAGCAGCGACACCGCCACAGGGAGGCAGGGAGGCGCCCACGCGCCCTCCCGAACACCCCGGATCCACCGCCCAACACCGCCCCGGGTGCCTCCCTCCCTGCCCGCCCACACCCACCCTTCGAACCCGAGGAGCGGCCCATGGCCGGCCACATCCAAGACCGCTGGTACAAGACCGAGACCGGCCCCGACGGCAAGCCCCACCGCGTCCGCACCGACCGCTACGGCACCGGCAAGCGGTACCGCGCCCGCTACGTCGCGCCCGACGGCACCGAGAAGAGCAAGAGCTTCCCCGACCGCCAGAAGCGGCTGGCAGAGGACTGGCTGGCCCGGATCGAAGCCGACATGTCGCGCGGGCAGTACCTCGACCCGGCAGCGGCGAAGACCACGTTCCAGGAGTTCGCCGAACACTGGCTGCAGAGCCAGACCAGCGACCCCAACACGCAGGCGTCGATGCGCTCGCAGCTCCGGCTGCACGCCTTCCCGCGGATCGGCGCCCGGCCGCTCGGGTCGTTCCAGCCGGGCCACATCCGGGAGTTCGTGGCGCAGTTGGAGACGTCGGGCATCTCCGGCTCGTACGCCCGCGTCATCTTCTCCAACGTCCGTGCCGTGCTGAGCGCGGCCGTGGACGACGGTCACCTGCCCAGGAACCCGTGCGCGGCGCAGACGGTCAAGCCGCCGGTCGTCGGGTCGAAGCGGGTCGTCCCGTGGCAGCCGGACCGGGTGTTCGCCGTTCGGGCCGCGATGGCCGAGCGGTACCGGGCGACGGTCGACGTGGGCGCCGGCTGCGGGCTGCGGCAGGGCGAGATCCTCGGCCTGGCCGTGGACGCGCTCGACTTCGACGCGGGCACGGTGCACGTCACCCAGCAGCTGAAGCTCAGCCTCAGCAAGCCGGTGTTCGCCCCGCCGAAGGGCGGGACGCTGCGGAGCGTGCCGCTCCCCGGGCCGGTGGCGGACGTGCTCCGGGCCCACATCGAGCGCTTCCCGCCGGTGGAGATCACCCTGCCGTGGATGAAGACCGGAGGGCCGCCAGTCACCAAGCAGCTGATCTTCACCAGCCTGTCGGACTCGATCGTCTGGCGCGGCATGCTCAACGAGGACTACTGGAAGCCCGCGCTGGCCTCCGCCGGGGTGATCCCGCCCCGGGTCAAGGGGGAGTCCCACGCCGCCGCTCGGGAGCACGGCATGCACGCGCTGCGGCACTTCTACGCCTCGGTGCTGCTGGACGCCGGGGAGAGCATCAAGGTCGTCAGCGAGTACCTGGGGCACGCCGATCCGGGGCTGACGCTGCGGGTGTACGCGCACCTGCTGCCGGACAGTCGGGACCGGGCCCGGAAGGCGATCGAAGGCGTCTTCGGGATTCAAGATCACGAAGGCTGACGGCCCACAGACGGCCCGGGAATGACAACGGCCCCTCACCCGGCGCCGAACGCGCAGGTGGGGGGCCGTTTCGGCAAGTGGCTTACTTCTTGCCCTGGTTCCTGACCGCCTCGATCGCGGCGGCGGCGGCCTCCGGGTCGAGGTAGCGGCCGCCCGGGACGGTCGGCTTGAAGTCGGCGTCCAGCTCGTAGACCAGCGGGATGCCGGTCGGGATGTTGAGGCCGGCGATCTCGGCGTCGGAGATGCCGTCGAGGTGCTTGACCAGCGCGCGCAGGCTGTTGCCGTGGGCGGTCACCAGGACGGTCCGGCCGGCGGCGAGGTCCGGGACGATGGCGTCGTACCAGTACGGGAGCATCCGCTCGACGACGTCCTTGAGGCACTCGGTGCGCGGACGCAGCTCGCTCGGGATCCCGGCGTAGCGGGCGTCACCGGCCTGCGAGTACTCGGAGTCGTCGGCCAGCACCGGCGGCGGGGTGTCGTAGGAGCGGCGCCAGAGCTGGAACTGCTCCTCGCCGAACTCGGCCAGGGTCTGGGCCTTGTCCTTGCCCTGGAGCGCGCCGTAGTGCCGCTCGTTCAGGCGCCAGCTGCGGCTGACCGGGATCCAGTGGCGGTCGGCCTTGTCCAGGGCGATCTGCGAGGTGCGGATGGCCCGGCGCAGCAGCGAGGTGTGCAGCACGTCCGGGAGGAAGCCCTCGGCGGCGAGCAGCTCGCCACCGCGCGCGGCCTCCTTCTCGCCCTTCTCGTTGAGGTCGACGTCGACCCAACCGGTGAACAGGTTCTTCTGGTTCCACTCGCTCTCACCGTGGCGGAGCAGGATGAGTCGGTACGTCGTGTCAGCCATGGCCCCCAGCTTAGTGGAGCCCGGAAAACCCCTGGTCGGGGCCTCGCCCGGCAGGTAAGGTGTGCTCCGCGCCAGAGACTCTTACCCTCCTGCTGAGCGGTCCTGCCCGTACGGCTCAGCGGACATCCGCCTGCCCGGGAGCCCCCACATGCCCGACTCGCCCCTGCCCACCCGTGCCACCAGAGCCGTCGCCGAGGCGGTGAGCGGGCTTCCGCGCCAGTTCTGGTGGCTGTGGACCAGCACGCTGATCAACAAGCTCGGCGCGTTCGTGGTCACTTTTCTCGCACTCTACTTGACCACCGACCGGGGCTACTCGGCCTCGTACGCGGGCCTGGTCGCCTCGCTGTTCGGCCTCGGCTCGGCGATCGCCTCCGTCGTCGCCGGCGTGCTGGCGGACCGGATCGGGCGGCGGCCGACGCTGGTCGCCGCCCAGCTCGGCACCGCCCTGTTCACCGCGCTGCTCGGCTTCAGCGACGGGCAGGTGGCCATCGCGGTGGTCGCCTTCCTGGTCGGCTTCTGCAACAACGCCACCCGCCCCGCGACCTCGGCGATCATCGCGGACATCGTGCCGGCCGAGGACCGGGTGCGCGCCTTCTCGCTGAACTACTGGGCGATCAACATCGGCTTCGGCCTCTCCGCGGCGGTCGCCGGACTGATCGCCACCCACGGCTACCTCACGCTCTTCCTGCTGGACGCGCTGTCCACGGTGATCTGCGCGGTGGTCATCTTCGTGCGCATCCCCGAGACCCGGCCCCAGGCGCCCGCCGCGGCCCAGGGCGGACCGAAGGCCCGGCCGGCGATCGGCCTGGCCGAGGTGTTCCGGGACGGCCGCTTCATGGCGGTGGTGGTGCTCAACCTGCTGCTCGCCCTGGTCGCCCAGCAGGGCTCGACCACGCTGGCCGTGGACATGGGCCGGGCCGGCATCACCTCCAGCCAGTACGGCCTGGTGATCGGTCTCAACGGCCTGCTCATCGTGGTGCTCCAGATCCCGGTCACCCGGTGGATGGAGGGGCGGGACCGGACGGCCCTGCTGGTCGCCAGCGCGCTGCTCATCGGCTGGGGCTTCGGGCTGACCGCGCTGGCCGGCTCCTCGGCCTGGTTCTACGCGTTCACCGTGGCGGTCTGGACGCTCGGCGAGATCCTGAACGCGCCGACCATGATGGGCCTGGTCGCCGAGCTGTCCCCGGCCGAGGCGCGCGGCCGCTACCAGGGCGTCTACTCGCTGTCCTGGTCGCTCGCCTCGTTCCTCGGCCCGGCTGCGGGCGGCGTGCTGCTGGAGCGGGCCGGCAGCGGGGTGATGTGGGGGGCGTGCGCGGTGCTCGGCACGCTCGCCGCCGGCGGGTACGTCCTGCTCGGCCGGCGGCCGGGGGCGGCGCTGGCGAAGCCGGCGGCGGTGGCCACCTCGGCGGACGCGGCGGCCCCGGCGGACGCCCGGCCCGCGCCGGCGGCACCGGACACCGCGCGGGCCGCCGAGCCGCAGCGGGCCCCGGCCGGCGGCTGAACCGGAAGCGGCCCCGGCCGGGTACTCGGCCGCCGGGGCCTCCGGCGCCGCGTCCGGGGCCGGGGCGGCGAGGTGGGCGAAGGCCGCCAGGTTGCGGGTCGACTCGCCGCGCTTGGTCCGCCACTCCCACTCCCGCCGGATCGCGGTCGCGAAGCCCAGCTCCAGCAGGGTGTTGAAGGGCTCGTCGGCGTTCTCCAGCACCGTGCCCAGCAGCCGGTCCACGGTGTCCGGGGTCAGCGCCTCCAGCGGCAGCCGGCCCGCCAGGTAGACGTCCCCGAGCCCGTCGACCGCGTACGCCACGCCGTAGAGCCGGGTGTTGCGCTCCAGCAGCCAGCGGTAGACCGCCTCGTGGTTCTCGTCCGGGCGGCGGACCACGAAGGCGTTCACCGAGAGGGTGTGGTCGCCGACCCGCAGGGCACAGGTGGTGCTCAGCTTCCGGGTGCCCGGGAGGGCCGCCACCAGGGTGTACGGATCGGTGGGGGCCGGCTCCCAGGCCACCCCGGCCTCGTCCAGGGCGGTGCGCAGGAGGGTCAGGGCCTCGTCCTTGGTGCGGATTGCCATGGGGGTGACGTTACTCGGCGGTACGCCCCCCGCGCAGTAGCGGATCCGCGGCGACCGGCTCAGACGCGCCGCTGACGCGCCCCGGCCAGTCGGCCGAGCGCCCGGACCAGGCTGCCGGCGTACACCTCGGCGGTGGTCGCGGCGGCGGTGTCCCAGCCGAACCCGGCCGCGTGCCGGGCCGCCGCGGCGCCCCGCCGGGCCACCAGCTCAGGGTCGGTGACGTACGGCTCCAGCGCGTGCGACCAGGCCACCGGGTCGTGGCCGCCCACCAGGGTGCCGGTCTCGCCGTCCCGGACGGCGACCGGCAGCCCGCCCACCGCGGCCGCCACCACCGGGGTGCCGCAGGCCTGCGCCTCCAGCGCGACCAGTCCGAACGACTCGCTGTACGAGGGCATCACCAGCGCCGTCGCGGCCCGGTACCACTCGGCGAGCCGCGCCTGGCCCACCGGCGGGTGGAACCGCACCACGTCGCCGATGCCCAGCTGGGCGGCCAGCTTGTGCAGGCTCTCCGGCCGGGCCAGCCCGGTGCCGGACGGGCCGCCGACCACCGGCACCACCAGCCGCTCGCGCAGCTCCGGGCGCCGCTCCAGCAGCTCGGCGACGGCGCGCAGCAGCACGTCCGGGGCCTTCAGCGGCTGGATGCGGCCGGCGAAGAGCAGCACCGCGGCGTCGGCGGGCAGCCCCAGCCGGGCCCGGGCGGCCCGGCGGGCCTCCGCGGTGCCCGCGCCGGCCGGCGCCGAGGGACGGAACACGTCCAGGTTGACGCCCGGGTGGACGACGGCCAGCTGCTCCGGGCGCGCCGCGTAGAAGCGGGCGAGCTCGGCGGCCTCCTCGGTGGTGTTGGCGATCAGCCGGTCGGCCGCCTCCACCACCTGGGTCTCGCCGATCACCCGGGCCGGCGGCTCGGGGGTGTCGCCCTCGGCCAGCGCCGCGTTCTTCACCTTGGCCATGGTGTGCATGGTGTGCACCAGCGGCACGCCCCAGCGCTGGGCGGCCAGCCAGCCGACCTGGCCGGAGAGCCAGTAGTGCGAGTGGACCAGGTCGTAGTGGCCGGGGCGGTGGCCGGCCTCGGTGCGGAGCACGCCGTGGGTGAAGGCGCACAGCTGGGCCGGCAGGTCCTCCTTCACCAGCCCCTCGTACGGGCCCGCCGTGACGTGCCGGACCAGCACGCCCGGGGCCAGCTCCACGGTGGGCGCGTCGTCGGAGCAGATCGCCCGGGTGAACACCTCGACCTCGATGTTGAGCTCGGCCAGCCGCTTGGCCAGCTCCACGATGTAGACGTTCATACCGCCCGCGTCGCCCGTCCCCGGCTGGTGCAGCGGGGAGGTGTGGACGCTGAGCATGGCTATCCGGCGCGGGCGGCGCCGGCCGCCCTGGACCAGCGACTGGAGCCGGCCGCGCGCGGGCGCGGCCGGCTGGGCACGGCGTACCGAACGGACGGGGTGCTGGATCACCTGGCTGGAGCCTCCTCGTGTACTGCCCGCCTCGGCAGCCCTGCTTGCCTGCCGCCTGCTGTTCTGCCTGCTGTCCGGTGTGTGCGCCGCTCGCCCGCACGCCGCACGGCCACGGCGCCCGTGGCGGCACGCCGGCCGGCTGCCCGTCCGGGCACACATCACCACCAGTCTGCCAACCACGCGATCGCCGACCGGCATTCCCGGGGCTCCGGATGAGATGGGCCGCGCCGCCGGCCCCCGGCCCGGGCCCCGTACCCTGTGGTCCATGGCCGCCTCCCCTCCCGACACCGCGAGCGCGCCCGCCCGCGGACGGGCCGGGCGGCCGGTGGGCACCGTCACCCGCGGCACCACCAACACCAACCGGCTGCGCCGGATGGACCGCTGGATCGCCCACACGCTCGGGCCCGCGCTGCGCTCCGCCGGGCACCCGCCGGTCGCCGTCGACCTCGGGTACGGCGCCGCGCCGTGGACGGCCGTCGAGCTGTCCGGGCGGCTGCGGGCGGTGCGCCCGGACGTCCGGGTGGTCGGGATCGAGATCGAGCCGGCCCGGGTCGCCGCGGCGCTGCCCTACGCGGTGCCGCCGCTGCTGACCTTCCGGCGCGGCGGCTTCGAGGTGCCGCTGGACGGCGGCGCGCCCGCCCAGCTGATCCGGGCCGCCAACGTGCTGCGGCAGTACGACGAGTCGGCGGTGGCCGGGGTCTGGGAGCGGCTGTGCGACCGGCTGGCCCCGGACGGGCTGCTGGTCGAGGGCACCTGCGACGAGATCGGCCGCCGGCACGTCTGGGTGGCGCTCGGCCCGGAGGGGCCGCGGACGGTGACCTTCGCGGCCCGGCTGGGCGGCCTCGGCCAGCCGTCCGACCTGGCCGAACGGCTGCCGAAGGCGCTGATCCACCACAACGTGCCGGGGCGGCCGGTGCACGCGTTCCTGCGCGACTTCGACCGCGCCTGGGCGGCGGCCGCGCCGTACGGGGCGTTCGGCGCCCGGCAGCGCTGGGTGGCGGCGTGCACCTCGCTGGCCGGGGCGTGGCCGCTGGTGGACGCGCGGGGGCGGTGGCGGCAGGGCGAGGTCACCCTGCCGTGGACGGCGCTGGCCCCGTAGCCCGCCCGGGCGTCCGTGCCCGGGTCCCTGGTTTCACTCGAACGAGTTATCGAATATCTCTGGCGTGTTGACGCCTCGTCACGCCACCATGGGACCCGACCGCGGACTCACTCCCGCCCGGTCAGCCCCAGCTCCCGCCCGACGCCCGCGAACACCTCGAACATCTCCGGCCCGAACAGCACGAACCGCACCTCCTCCGGTCCGCCGCCCGGCTCCGCCGTCACCGCCGCGACGGTGCCCAGCGCGATCCTGGCCGCATCCGCCGGCGGCCACCCGAAGATCCCGGCCGACACGGCCGGGAAGGCCACCGTGCGCGCACCCAGCTCCGCCGCCACCCGGAGCGACTCGCGATAGCAGGAGGCCAGCAGCTCCGCCCGCCCCTCGTACTCGTCCGCCAGGTAGACCGGCCCCACGGTGTGCACCACCCAGTGGGCCGGCAGGTCGCCGGCCGTGGTCGCCACCGCCTGTCCGGTGGGCAGCCCCCGCCCGTACCGCGAGGCCCGCAGCCCGCGGCACTCCTCCAGGATCCGCGGCCCGCCCCGGCGGTGGATCGCACCGTCCACCCCACCACCGCCCAGCAGGGAGGAATTGGCCGCGTTCACCACGACGTCCACCTGCTGCGCCGTGATGTCACCCTCGACCAGAGTGATCCGCGTCACCACCGCACACCTCTCTCCATGCCCGCCCCGACGGCGTCGGACCGGGCCCCCGCTCGTACCCGCCCCACCCATCCAACACACCGCCACCGGCGTGGCGCCAGCCACAACGGAGCCGGTCGGTCAGAGAAATCCCCGGAGATCACGTTATGGTCGCGAGAAGTTCCCCGACGCAGGGTGCCACGCGGGCACTGCGGACGGACGCCGGCCGTTACGCATGCGGGGAAAGGGAGGATCAGCCGATGCCCGCAACGGGAGACGGGCGGGTACCTGCTGCCGCGGACCCGCCGGGCGCCCAGCACGGTGCCCGCTCCGGGACGGCCCGCGAACGGTCCGGCCACGAACGGTCCGCCCGTGACCGCTCCCCCGCACCGGCCCGGCACCCGGCCGGCCCGGCCACGGCCCCCGCGCCGATACCCCATCCCCGGTCGAACACCGCCCCCGCGGGCCCGTCCCCCGCGCCGGCCGCCCCGCTCAAGCTGCTGGTGATCGAGGACGACGCCACCGACGCCCAGCTGCTCAAGGCCGCGGTCGCCGACAGCGGCGCCCCGATCGAGATCCACTGGACCCGCGGCCTCGACCAGGCCTTCGCCCTGCTCGCCCCCGCCGCGTCCGGCTCCCGGCGCGGCCGACCGCGCACCCCCGACGCCGCCCGCGGCGACTTCAGCTGCGTCCTGCTCGACCTCGCCGCCCCCGCCGACCTGCCGCACCCCTCGGACCCCTCGGACGGCCTGGAGGGCCTGCACGAACTGCTCCGCCGGGCCCCGCACACCGCCGTCGTGGTCCTCACCGACGCCGCCGGCGCCGAACTCGGCGCCGCCGCCGTGGCCGCCGGCGCCCAGGACTTCCTGGTCAAGAACGAGACGGACGGCCCGCTGCTGGCCCGCGCCCTGCGCTACGCCGTCGAGCGCAAGCGCGCCGACGAGTCGCAGCGCCGGCTGGTCGAGGCCGAGCTGCGCGGCCAGGAGAACGCCCGCCTGCAGCGCCATCTGCTGCCCACCCCGCTGCTCGACGGCGCCAACCTCTCCTTCACCCGCCGCTACCGCCCGGGCCGGCGCCGCGCCCTGCTCGGCGGCGACTTCTACGACGCGGTCCGCACCGAGGACGGCACCGTCCACGTGGTGATCGGCGACGTCTGCGGCCACGGCCCCGACGAGGCCGCGCTCGGCGTGGCCCTGCGGATAGCGTGGCGCACCCTGGTCTTCGCCGGCCTCACCGGCGAGACCCTGCTGACCACCCTGCAGCACGTGCTGGAACACGAACGGCGCAGCGACGAGATCTTCGCGACGCTCTGCATGCTGAGCATCGAGCCGGGCGACCCCGACGCCCCGCAGACCCCCGAACGGGCCCGGCTCCACCTGGCCGGCCACCCGCCGCCGCTGCTGCTCGGCGAGGACCACAGCCCGATCGGTCTGCCCGCCGAGCACGCCGGCCCCGCGCTCGGCCTGCTGCCCTGCGACGACGGCCTGGCCGTCTGGCCGGCCCACCGGTTCGAGCTGCTCCCCGGCTGGCGGCTGCTGCTCTACACCGACGGGCTGATCGAGGGCCGGATCGGCGCCGGCTCCCGCCGCCTCGGCCAGGACGGCCTGGCCGACCTCATCGGCGACCACCAGTCCGCCGGGCTCACCCGGGGCCGGCTGGTCGACAGCGCGATCGCCGAGGTCGAGGAGCTGAACGGCGGCGCCCTGACGGACGACGTCGCGGTGCTGCTGCTGGAGCGCAACCCGGCGCAGCACCTGCTGGGCTAGGGCGCGTCCGACCGTCCGCGGCGGATCGCCGCACGCCCGGCGGGACTGGTCGGACACGCCCTGGTACGGCGGAGCCCCGGCGCCCGTGCGGTGGAAACCGCCGGGTGCCGGGGCTCGCTGGTCCCGCCGTCACCAGGGCCCGTACGGCCCCATGTTCCGCTGGTCGCGGCCGCCGCCCCGGTTGGTCAGCGCCCGGATCGCCGGGCGGACGTCGACCACGTAGACGATCGCGGCGACCAGGCCCGCCAGGGTCAGGAAGCTGGTCATGAAGTTCGCGCCGAACAGCAGGTCCAGCCCGAACGCGATGCCGAGGATCGCGAGCCAGAAGCCCTTGGTCTTCTTGTCGGCCGCCCGGTAGGCGTCCTCCGGCCTGGTGGCGGCGTCGATCAGCGCGAACAGCTTGTAGCCCAGGATGGCGACGGCCAGCCACCAGAACGGATTCAGGTAGTCCAGGAACAGGATCTGGGCCACTCCGCCCATCACGGCCTCCTCGTCTCGCTGCGGCACCCCGTCCGCCCATCCTGGCACGGCGGGGCGTCCGCCAAGGGGTCAACGGCCCGGCGGCGCCGGATGCGCCCCGGGGTCCTTCCCGGCTACTGCGCGGTCTTGCGGGACCGGCCGCGCTTCGGGGCGGCGGGCGCCTCGTCCTCGACCAGCTCGCCCTCGACCAGCTCGCCCTCGGCCGCCTCGGCGTCGACCCGCTCGGCGACCGCCTCGCCGGCACCGTCCTCGGCGCCGCGCCCGCGCTCGACCGCGACCTTGCCGCGCTCGGCCAGCCCGTCGTAGGTCTCCTTGGCCTTCACCGCCAGCTCGACGGCCCGGCCGACCTGCTGGAGCGCGAAGGTCTGGGCCTTCTCCTGCAGGACCTTGAGGTCGGCCGGCAGCGCGGTGACCGTGCCGGCGACCCTGGACTGTGCCTCGGCCAGCCGGGCGGCGGCCTTCTCCTGGGTGCCCTTGCGGTCGGCCGCGAGCGCCTCGACCCGGCCCGGCACCTCCCGCAGCTTCTCGTAGGCGAGTTCCCCGGCGCCGGCGAGGGCGTACAGCGGGGTCGGGTCGGTCAGGGTCTTCTTGATCTCGTCCGTGATCGGCACGGCCGGTCCTCCCGTGGGGTCTAGGGTGCCTTGCTCTCGTGCGCGTCCGCGCTCCCGCCCGCACCCTCGTCCGCGCCGGCCGGCTTCCCGGCGGCGTTCTCCTTGAGGAAGGCGTCGTAGACCGCGAGCAGCGCCTGCTTCTGCTGCTCGTTGATCAGCGGATCGGCCAGGATCGAGGCCCGCAGTTCCAGGCCCTCACCGCGCCGTTCCTCCAGGATCCCGGCCTGGACGTAGAGCGTCTCCGCCGAGATCCGCAGCGCCTTGGCGATCTGCTGCAGGATCTCCGCGCTCGGCTTGCGCAACCCTCGCTCGATCTGGCTGAGGTAGGGGTTGGACACGCCGGCGGCCTCCGCCAGCTGACGCAGCGAGTACTGCGCGTTGCGCCGCTGTTCGCGGATGTACTCGCCGAGCGAGCCGACGTTCAGTGAGGCCATGCGACCACCCTGCCCCACGCCGCTTGCAGATGCAAGCGCGGCGCTAGCAGCAGCAAACACCCGGGTGCCGGCCGTGCCGTGCCCGGGTCAGGCCGGCAGGCGCACCGGCATGAGGACGGTGAAGGTACCGGGCCGGCCGGGGGTGCGGACGGCGAGCGGGGCGACGGGACCGCCGAGTTCGAGGACGAGCTGGCCCGGCACGCCGGCCGGGAGGGCCTCCAGCAGGAAGTCGCGGTTGACCGCGACGCGCAGGGCGTCCGGATCCGGGGCCGGGGCGCCGTCGCCGGGGGCGGCGACGGTGAGGCGGCCGGACTCGTCGACGATCAGGACGGCGACCTCGCAGGCGGCGCCGTCCGGGCCGGACGGCAGGCTGCGGGTCGGGGCGGAGGCGAGTGCCGCGCGCAGGTCGGCGGCGGGCAGGCCGACCCGCTGGACGGGCTCCAGCCGGACGAGCGCGCGGTAGTCGGGGTAGTCGTGGTCGAGCGGGGCGCCCTCGATCCGGTGGCCGTCCACCGCGGCGCGCACCGCCGGGCCGCCGAGCACCAGTTCCACCTCCCCGGCGGCGGAGCCGAGCAGCGCGCGCAGGGCGTCGGCCAGCGCGGTGGGCACGATCGCGGCGGCGGAGGCACCGGCGTCGGAAGCGTCGAAGGCGCCAGCGTCGAAGGCGCCAGCGTCGGAGGAGATGGCGTCGGCGGGCACCTCGGCGAGGGCCATCCGGTAGCGGTCGGTGGCGACCAGCCGCAGCAGGCCGCCGTCCAGGTCGAACAGCACGCCGGACAGGACCGGCATCCCGGGGTCGCTGCCGACGGCGAACCGCACCGCGTCCAGGGCCTCGGCCAGCGCGCGGGCGGGAACGGTGAAGCGGTGCTCGGCGGGGGCGGTGGTCATCGGGTTCTCCCTCTGGTCGATCAGCCGTCGGATCAGGGAGAGCTCCCGGCGCGCGTCGGCGAGGCCGTCCTCCAGCCGGCACTGGTGCGCGTCGAGCACCCGCCGGGCGGCGCCGCTGCCGGGGGCCGCGCCGAGCACGGCCCGGATGCCGGCCAGGGGCAGGCCCACCCGGCGCAGCCGGGCGAGCAGCCGGGCGTCGGCGAGCTGTTCGGGCGCGTACCAGCGATAGCCGGTGCGCGGGTCGACCCGCGCGGGGGCGAGCACGTCGGCGCCGTCGTAGAAGCGCAGGGCGCTCACGCTCAGACCGCTGTCGCGGGCCAGCTCTCCGATGCTGCGCAGGTCGCTCTCCATGCCGGGGACTCTGGGGCCTCGACCGGGTCGAGGGTCAAGCCGGGCGGCCGGACCGGCTCCGACGATACCGGCGGGCCTCCGACCAGCATGGTTGAACTTTGAACGAAACCGGTCTACAGTGGAGCCAACAAGTTGAAGCCTAAACAAATGGCTTCGAACCCGAGGAGGAGCCATGGGCCTTTTCAACCGCACCAAGAACACCGCCGCCGCGACCACCACCGCCGTCGCCGTCGCCGAGGGCCCGGACCTCGGCCACCTCTCCGGCGACTGGACCATCGACGCCACCCACAGCGAGATCGGCTTCTCCGTCCGCCACGCGATGGTCACCAACGTCAAGGGCCGCTTCACCGAGTACGACGGCAAGCTGCACCTCGACGGCACCACGCCGACCAACTCCAGCGCCGAGCTGGTGATCAAGGTCGGCAGCATCGACACCAACCAGGCCCAGCGCGACGAGCACCTGCGCACCGGCGACTTCTTCGCCGCGGAGACCTTCCCCGAGATGAGCTTCCGCAGCACCTCCGCCGAGCGCGTGCGCGACGACTCCTACCGGATGACCGGCAACCTGACCATCAAGGACGTCACCCGTCCGATCGTCCTGGACCTCGACTTCACCGGCACCGCCGTCGACGCCTACGGCGTGGACCGGGTCGGCTTCGAGGGCAAGGCCGTCCTGGACCGCACCGACTGGGGCCTGACCTACAACGCGGCGCTGGAGACCGGCGGCGTGCTGATCGGCGAGAAGGTCAAGCTCACCTTCGACATCTCCGCCGTGAAGGCGGCCTGACCCGGCCGACCACGGAACCGGGCCCTGCGGGCCCGCCCCGACCGCGGGCGCGCACCCGTCGGTTCCCCCACCGACCGCGCGCCCGCACCCGCCCCACCCCTGCCGACCCCCGAGCGGCAGGGGTGGGGTCGTCCATGGGCGCAACAACCGTGCGGCGCCCGGGGATTCCTGATCCGGGACAGGTTCGTGCACCACCTCCGCCCGGGGCCCGGCACGCCCGGCGGAGCGCTCAGGGCACCAGCAGCGCGGCGTCCGCTTCCGGCAGCCAACTGCCCGCCGGACGCCGCAACCACGCCTCGCGCGCGCCGAGTTCGGCAGCGGCCGACAGCAGCGCGGTCAGCCCGGGATGCCGCAGGTCCGGGCGGTGCACCAGGCTCACCAGACTGAGCGGCACCGGCTCGACCAGCGGCACGTTCACCGCGCCCGGCAGCGTCGGGCCGCCGGCGGTGGTCAGCATCGGATCGCCGTGCCGGACGAGGTAGCGGGCCGTCTCGTCCACCCCCACCGGCGGGACGCGCGGCGGCGCCGGCGCCAGACCGTGTTCCCTCAGCAGCCGCAGGCCGAGGTCGGCCCACTCGGTGGTGGCCGGGTTGCCCGCGCAGACGTCCACCGGATGTCCGGCCAGTTCGGCCAGCCGCAGGACCGGCCGCCCGGCGAGCGGATGGCCGGCCGCCATCATCACCGACACCGGCTCCAACCGGACGGGTCGCTGCGCGAGTTGGGCGCGCACGCCGGAGGGCAGACCGGCGAAGCGGCCGAACGAGACGTCCAGCCGGTGGGCGATCAGTTCACCGGCCGCGGCCGCCAGACCGCCGTGGAAGCGGGCCAGCAGTTCACCCTCCGGCCAGGCGGCGCGGGCCCGCCGGAACACCCGGTCACCCGCCAGGTCCGGTCCGGTGACGTCGCTGTTGAGGTCGAGCAGCAACGGACGGTGCGCGGCGCCGGCCAGGATCTCGTCGTGCAGCGCCAGCAGCCGGCGTGCCCTGGGCAGCAACCCGTGGCCGACGGCGGTGAGTTCGACGCTGCGCGTGGTGCGGGTGAACAGCGCGTCGCCGAGCAGCCGCTCCAGCGTCCGGACGTCCCGGCTGAGCGCCTGCTGGGCCACGTGCAGGCGCTCGGCGGCCCGCCCGAAGTGCAGCGTCTCGGCGGTCGCGACGAAGCCGCGGAGCAGGCGGGGATGCAGGTCACGGGGCATGGCGGCAGGCTAGCAACGCGCGCGGGCCGGGCGGCCTGCCGCGATGATCGACAACAGACCGTTGTCAATGCGGCAGAACAGGTGTTGGACCGCGCACCGCCGACGGCCCGAGGCTGGGGGCCTTCCTCCCCTTCTCCTCCCCGCGGAGTCCCATGCTCGCGCCCTACCGCCGCCTGTTCGCCCGCCCCGGCACCACCGCCTTCACCCTGGCCGGGCTGCTCGGCCGGCTCTCGATGTCGATGACCGGCGTCTCGCTGGTGGTCCTGCTCGCCGAACGGCGCGGCTCGTACGCGCTGGCGGGCACCGTCGCGGCGGCCGGCCTGGTCACCGGGGCGGTCGGCATGCCGGTGATCGGGCGCCTGGTCGACCGGTTCGGGCAGGCACGGGTCACCGTCCCGGCGGCGCTCTACAACGTGGTGCCGCTCATCGGCCTGCTGCTCTGCGTCCGCACCGGGGCGCCCGACTGGACGCTCTACCTCTGCTGGGCGGCCTGCGCGGCGGCGCCGAACCTCGGCGGCATGGCCCGGGCCCGCTGGGCGCACCTGCTGCGGGACCGGCCGGAGGACCGGCACCTCGCCAACTCCTTCGAACAGGCCCTGGACGAGGTCTGCTTCATGACCGGACCGGTGCTCGGCATGGTGCTGTGCACGACGATCGCGCCGGAGGCCGGCCTGCTCACCGCCGGCGGGCTCGGCGCGGCCGGCGCGCTGCTGTTCGCGGCCCAGCGCCGCACCGAGCCGCCGCTCGACGACCACCCCGCCACCGGACGGCACGGCTCGCCGCTGCGGGTGCCGGGGCTGCGGGTGCTGACGCTGACCTTCCTCAGCACCGGCATGATCTTCGGCGCGCTCGACCTGACCACCGTCGCCTACGCGCAGGCGCTGGGGCACCGGCCGGTCGCGGGCCCGCTGCTGGGCCTGGTGGCGGCCGGATCCTGCGTGGCCGGGCTGGTGTTCGGGGCGCTGCGGCCCCGCGGGACGGCGCGGGCCCGCTTCCTGTGGGGCGTCGCGGCGATGTCGGGGCTGCTGCTCATGCCACTGGCCGCCGGGGTGGGCGGCGCGGGGCTCGCGCTGCTCGGGGCGGCACTGTTCGCGGCCGGCACGGGGACCGCGCCCACCATGGTCACCGGGATGTCGCTGCTCCAGGACCTGCTGCCGCAGCGGCAGTTGAACGAGGGCATGGCGATCGCGGTGTCCGGCATCCTGGTCGGCATCTCGGGCGGTTCGGCGCTGGCCGGCACGGTCGCCGAACACGCGGGGCCGGGCGCCGGCTACGGGATCCCGGCGGGGGCGGCGGTGCTCGCCCTGCTGCTCGCCCTCGCGGGCCGCCGCCACCTGGGCCCGCCGGCGCAGGAGCCCGAACGCGTTGTCGGTGCCGCGCACTAGCGTTCGGGGCATGGCTGAATCGGACACCATCGGCTACGTCCGCGGCGATGCCACGGCCCCCCCCGGGCAAGGGGGGGTGAAGGTGATCGCGCACATCTGCAACGACCTCGGCGGATGGGGGAAGGGGTTCGTGCTGGCCCTCTCGCGGCGCCGGCCCGAGCCGGAGGCGGCCTACCGGCGGTGGCACCGGGAGCGGGCGTCGAACGACTTCGGGCTCGGCGCCGTGCAGATGGTGCGGGTCGGGGAGGACCTCTGGGTGGCCAACATGGTCGGCCAGCGGGGCATCCGCACCACCGCTCGTCCGGACCGCCGGTGCGCTACGAGGCGATCGACACCGCGCTGGCGACGCTGGGCGGGCACGCGCTCGGCCTGGGCGCGTCCGTGCACATGCCGCGGATCGGGTGCGGACTGGCGGGCGGACGCTGGGAGTCGGTCGAGCCGCTGGTGACGGCCCGGCTGACCGGCCGGGGCGTGCCGGTGACGGTCTACGACTTCGACTGACGGGCGAGTTCGGAAGCCGGCCAGGTGTACTCGTACTCGGGCAGCGTGTGGCCGCCGGGGAAGACGCCCTCGCGCACGGCGGTGCGGTGGGCACCCTCCCGCTCGTAGAAGGCGACCGCCCGGGTGTTGGCCTGCAGCACCTCCAGGTAGAGGTCGGTCCCGGGGTGGCGGTGGGCCGTGTGGGCGCGGGCGGCGGCCAGCAGGTCCCGGCCGATGCCGCCGCCGGTCAGTCCGGGGCGGACGTGCAGGTTGTCGAGCAGCACCCGGCCGTCCCAGTGCGGGACGAGGTAGGCGAACCCGACGACCTCACCGTCCCGTTCGGCGATCAGCAGCTCGGGGGTGGTCTCCGGGCCGCCGTAGTCGACGGCCAGCCGCAGCTCCCAGATCTCGCGCCGCTCGGCGGCCAGCCCGTCGCCGAGGGCGTCGTCGGGGACGATCCCGGCGTACGCGGTGCGCCAGCTGGCGGCATGCAGTTCGGCCACGGCCTCGGCGTCCCGGGTACCGCCCGGACGGATCACGGTGCTCACGGGTCCAGCATCCCACCCTCACTTGAACGCGTTCAAGTCATGACCTAGAGTCAGCCCATGCCTTTGAACGTGTTCGAAAAATGCGGGCGGGCCGAGTCGGTACCGGATGCGCAGGGGCCATCCGGTGCCGCACGCAGCGACACCGCCTGGGACTGACCCGATCGGGCTAGGCTCGGGGTCGTGGACGACCTGGCAGCGACGAACGGCACGAGCGCGGCGAACGACGGCACCGGAACGGACGGGGGCGCCGCGGGCCCCGCCGAGGCGCGCGGCAGCCGCGCGCAGCCCAAGACCGACAAGAGCGAGCAGACCCGGGCCCTGATCCTGGAGACCGCGATGCGGCTCTTCCAGGAGCGCGGCTACGAGAAGACCACCATGCGCGCCATCGCCACCGAAGCCGGCGTCTCGGTCGGGAACGCCTACTACTATTTCTCGGCCAAGGAGTTCCTGATCCAGGGCTTCTACGACCGCATGACGTACGACCACGCGGCCGACGCCAGGGCCCGGATGGCGCACACCCGGGACTTCGCCGAGCGCCTGGAGATCGCGCTGACCTCCTGGCTCGACACGGCGGCGCCGTACCACGAGTTCGCGGCGCAGTTCTTCCGCACCGCCGCCGACCCGAACAGCTCGCTGAGCCCGTTCTCGAACGAGTCCCACCCGGCCCGGGCGACGGCGGTCGAGCTGTTCCGCGAGGTGCTGCAGGGCTCCGAGCTGGCACCGAAGCTGGACGCCGAACTGGTCGAACTGCTGCCCGACGTGCTGTGGCTGCACCTGATGGTCGTGGTGCTCTACTGGGTCTTCGACCGGACCGAGGACACCGAGCGGACCAGGGAGTTCGTCCGGCGCTCGACCCCCATGGCGGCGCGGGTGATCAACCTGTCGCGCTACCGGGTGTTCCGGCCGATCGTCCGCGACGCCAAGGGCCTCATCCAGGACTTCATCCTGCCCACCATCGGCAAGACCGCCGTGAAGTGACGCCCCCGGCCGGGCGGGCCGGGGGGGTGAGCGCCGGTCAGAAGCCGTCGATGTTCCAGGACAGCAGCGGCGTGCGCAGCAGCAGGTCCGCGGCGGCCACCGCGCCCGGACGCAGCTCGGTGACCAGGCCCGCCACCGCGAGCCGGGGCAGCGTCTCGCCGGCCAGGTAGAGCGCGCCGAGCGCCGAGGCGTCCAGCGCCAGGTCGGCCTCGTCGGTGGTCCGCACGGCGCGGCCGGTGCCGTCCGCGGCGACCTCGATGGCCCAGCGGCCGGCGGCGTAGCCGTCGCGGTCCTCGACGTCCAGCACCACGCGGCCGGGCGCGCCGTACGTCCGGGCGTTGAAGGCGGCCTCGACGTCCAGCACCCGCAGCCACATGAAGTCGGCGTTGTCGGCGTGCGGGGTGGCGGCGCGCGGCTCGTTCAGCAGCATCGGCAGCGGGTCGTCCGGGCCGACGTTGTCCACCACGACCTTGCGCACCCAGTCGACCGAACAGAGGTAGCGCCACAGCGCGGTGGCCGTCGGCCGGTCGAGGGCGAAGAAGTCGAGGACGGTGAGCGTGCAGTTCGGGTAGGAGCCGTCCCAGGTGTCGTCGACCTTGTAGACGGCCAGGCCGGTGGGGGTGCCCCCGGCGTCCCGGTGGACGACGGCGAAGGGCTCCTTCCAGTCGAAGCCGGGGACCTCGATCGCACCGGTGTGGCGCTGCCAGGTCAGCTCGTCGCGGTCGATCACGCCGGGCTGGGTGACCCGCCAGCGGTCGAACAGCTCGGGGCCGGTCTTGCGCAGCTCCTCCATGGAGACCAGGTCGATCCGCCCGCCGGGCACGGTGGGCAGGCCGGCCCGCAGGCCGCCGGCCCGGAGCAGGTCGATGTTCCAGCCGTGGCCGCGGGTGGCCGGGCCGAAGCCGTACCGGCCGTAGATGTTGTACTCGGCGGCGATCAGGATCGCGACGGCGGCGCCGCGCTCCCGGGCGGCCGCGAGGTCCCCGGTCATCATCCGGCGGAGCAGACCGCGCCGCCGGTGGGTGGCGGTCACGGTGACGGCGGTGATCGCGTCGGCCTTCACCACGGCGCCGCCGGGCACGGTCAGTTCGGCGTCGAAACTGCGGAAGGTGGCGACGATCCGGCCGTCGTCGAACGCCCCGATCATCCGGCCCGGCTCCCACTGACGGCGGCGGAACTCCGTCGCCCGCTCGACGCGCGAGCGCAGGAAGCCGACGGCCAGCGCCCGGTCCCACTCCTCGACCTCGTCCTCGCCGACCGCGCGGATCTCGATCCCACCGGCGACGTCGCCCTGCTCCTTCACGCGGTCGCCGCCCGGATCACGCGGTCCGCCGTTCGTCTCATTGCCCATTCGCTCACCGTACGGCGGATATCGGCGCGGTCACCCGATTTATTCCGGGTGCGGAGGAGGCCCCGGCCCCGGGCTGTTCCGCCGTCGGTGAAGTCCGGTCCGGGCGGGCCCGGACCGCGCTACGGTCCGCTCTATGACGACGGTCACCACACGCACGGTCGAGTACCCGGCCGACGGACTGACAATGATCGGACACCTCGCCCTCCCCGCCGGCACCGGCCGCCGGCCCGCGGTCCTGCTCGGACCCGAGGGGCCGGGCATCAACGACGTCCACCGCGGGCGGGCCGAAGCCCTCGCCGAACTGGGCTACGTGGCCCTGGCCTTCGACCTCCACGGCGGGCGCTGGTTCACCGACCCGCAGGAGATGCTGGCCCGGGCGCTGCCGCTGCTCGCCGACCCCGACCGGCTGCGGGACATCGGTCACGCGGCGCTCGACGTGCTGCGCGGCGAGCCGCGGACCGACCCCGACCGGATCGCCGCCGTCGGCTACGGCACCGGGGGCGCGATCGCGCTGGAACTCGGCCGCGACGGGGCCGACCTGCGGGCGATCGCGACGGTCAACGCCCTGACCACGGGCCGGCCGGGCGAGGCCGCGCGGATCCGCTGCCCGGTGTGGGCCGGGGTCGGGTCGGAGGATCCGATCATGCCGCCCGAGCGCCGGGACGCGTTCGCGGCCGAGATGCAGGACGCGGGCGTCGACTGGCGCCTGGTGGTCTACGGCGGGGCGCAGCACGCCTTCCACCACCCGCCGGTCGACCACGCCGTGCTCCCCGGCGTCGGCCACCACCCGCGGCAGGCCGAGCGGGCCTGGCGCGACGTCCTCGCCCTGCTCGACGAGTGCGTGCCCGTGACGCGGTGAGCGGGCGCCACCCGGGCGGGGGTCGGGGACGCGGGGTCAGGGGCGGGCGTAGAAGCTCGGGGTGCCCATGATCCAGAGGCTGGCCTGCTTGATCGGCATGCCGGCCCGGGGCGCCTCGATCATCTGGTCGTCGCCGATGTAGAGGCCGACGTGGTGGATGTCGGCGGCGCGGCCGGTGGTGCTCCAGAAGACCAGGTCACCGGGGCGGAGCTGGCGGTAGGTGACCGGGGTGGACTGGGCGTACTGGTCGGCCGCGAAGTGGTAGAGCCGCTTGCCGCCCTGACGCCACGCCATCATGGTCAGCCCCGAGCAGTCGTAGCCGCCCGGGCCCTCTCCGCCCCAGACGTAGGGCAGGCCGATGGTGGAGCGGGCGAAGGCCATCGCCGCCGCCGCGCCCTCGGCCGACCAGGGGCGCTCCGGCGGCGGGGGTGCGGCGGCGGGGACGGGGGCGGCCGCACGCTGGACGGCCACGGCGGCTTCGGCGGCTTCTGCGCCGGCCCGCCGGGCGGCCTCGGTGGCGGCCCGTTCGGCGGCGGCCCTGGCCTCGGCCTCCCGGGCGGCCTGTTCCGCCGCGGCCCGCTCCGCCGCCTCGCGCTCGGCCGCCGCCTTCTCGGCGGCCGCGCGGGCGGCGGCCTCGGCCTCCCGGGCGGCGATCGCCTCCAGCGCCTCGCGCCGCTGGCGTTCCAGCTCGACGGTCGTGTTCCGGGCGGCGGCCAGCTCGGCGAGCAGCTGCTCGCGCCGCAGACCGGTGGCCGTGACCTGGTTCTGCTGGTCCGTCAGCCGCGCCTCGGCGCGCTGCCGGGCTGCGCCGACCTCGGTGGCGGCGCGTTCGGCGGTCCCGGTGGCGGCGCGCGCGGCGGCGGCGGCCCGGGCCGCCTGGGCGGCTGTGGAGACCGCCGCGTCGAGGATCTGCCGGGTGCGGTCGCTGGCGACCCCGACCACCGCGGCCCGGTCCCCGGCCTCGCGCGGGCCGTGCGCGCCGAGCAGGGCGTTGAGCGCGGAGAGTTCGGCGCCGGCGCCCTGCCGGTACGTCTCGGCGGCCAGCGCGGCGGCGTCCTCGGCGGCCGCGGACCGCTCGGCCTCGGCCGCCGCCGCCCGGCCGGCCTCGGCGGACTCCTCGGCGCGGGCCCGGGTGAGGGCCAGTTGGGCGCCGTTGTAGGCCTCGACGGCCTGTTCGGCGGTCCGGGCGGCCCGGTCGGCCTCGGCCCGGGCGGCGGTGAGCCCGGCCTCGATGGCGGCGACGGTGCCGGCCCGGCGGTCGGCCTCGGCCCGGGCCCGGTCGATCTCCTCGGTGGACGGATAGGCCTGCTCCCCCGGTCCGGCGGCCCCGGCCGGGTCGGCGGACGGATCCGCGGAGGGATCGGCGGACGGATCGGCCGCGGGCGGGCCGGCCGGGCCCGGCTCCCCCGGGGCCGCCGCCGCGGCGGGGAGCAGTCCGAGCAGGACGGTGAGGGACAACAGGAGGGTCGGCAGGAGTCTGCGCGCCATGATTCATCCCTTCGGACGGTCACGAGGGAGGGGAGCGTCCGGTGCCCGCCGCCGGCGGCCCGACGGAACACCCCATTCCATGACAAGACGGTCACTGTCCGCCATGTTCTCAAGCCGGGCCGTCTTCACACCTCAAGCCCGCACCTCCGACCGGGTGACCATCGGATGATCCGACCGAAGCCCGCCCCCGGCCGCGCCCCCGACGGCGGCGGTCTAGCGGCTCATCCGGCGGGTGCGCGGCCGCAGCCAGCGGTGCCGGTCCGGCCGGGGCGTGCGGCCGACCCGGCCGAGCGCGTACGTCCGGCTGCGGCCGGCCCGGACCGCCCCGCGCCGCTGCTGGGCCCGGCCCTGCCGCCCCGCCCGGTCGCCCGGCCCGCCGTCCGCCGCCGCGCCCCCGGCCGCACCGGCCCCACCGGTGCTCCGGTGGCTCCCGGACGGGTGCTCCGCGCTGCCCGCCGCGGAGCGGCGGTCGGCCAGCCGGGCGGAGCGCCGGGCCAGCGCCCGGGCGGTGTGCACGTCGAGGTGGGCGGTGGCCCGGGCGGCCATCCGCTCGGCCACCCGGTGGGCCGCCGGGTGGTGGGCCGGCACCTTGTCGGGCGCCCCGGCGATCAGGTCGAAGAGCCAGGTCCTGGCCCGGTCCGCGCGCCGGTGCAGAAGGCGCTCGCGCCGGAGCGCCCGGGCCCGCAGGCGCGGGCTCGCGGCGTACCGCCAGCGCGCCCAGGGGCTGCTCGGGCGGGCCAGCCGGACCGCGCCGATCCAGGAGAGGCCGGGCACCATGATGCCGAGCAGCCCGGTCCACACCTTGCCCTTGAGCAGGGTGACGACCATCGCCAGCGCGTTCACCGAGATCACCGTGACCAGCCCCCACCTGGTCTCCCCGGTGGGCTCGGCGCCGAGCGGGACGTAGCCGACGAGCAGCAGGCCGGTGAAGAGGATGCCGAAGATCACCGCGTCCACCGACTTGCGGCCCTGCTCGCTCCAGTAGACGTCGTCCAGGTGCAGGATCAGCGCGAACTCGTCCAGCACCAGGCCGCAGCCGATGCCGAAGAGCAGCCCGAAGACGTCGATCCACGGGTGCCCGCCGTAGGTCGCGAACACCCCGATGCCGCCGGCCAGCAGGAACCCCAGGCCGAAGACCATGTGGTGGATGTGCAGCCCGCCGGGCGTCACGTTGCCGGGCCACCAGCGCACCTGGGCCCTGATCATCCGCACGCTGAACCGGATGAAGACGAAGGAGGTGATGAACCCGACCAGCAGCAGGAACAGCGGTTGCTTGTGCGTGGCCACGATGTGCTCGCGGTAGCCGTCCAGCAAGGTGGTCATGGGTCTTACCTTCGTTCCTGGTGCTGCGTGCGGCCTACCGCGACATGGCCCGCGGGCCAACGCCCGGCGTCAGAAGCCGCGGGTGCGCTTGGCGGCCCGGCGGGGGATCACCGGGGCGAGCGAGGGCCGCTCGACCCCGACCGGGAGCTTCATGAAGAGCCGGGCGATCTCGCCTCCCAGGTTCACGCCGATGGCCAGCGCCATCGCGATCGCGGCGGCCCGGGTGATCTGCACCAGGCCCCCGCTGGGGTGGCCCTGGGCGAACGAGAGCATGCCGAGGTAGAGCGCCGAACCGGGCATCAGCGGACCGATCGCGGCGGTGACGTACGGCAGCGCGGACCCGTTGCGGTAGCGCGCCATCAGCTGCCCGAAGAGGCCGACCAGGCCGGCCGCCACCCCGGTCGCGACGATCGGCGAGATCCCGGCGTTGTAGGCCAGCACGCCGTAGCTGGCCCAGCCGATGCCGCTGTTCAGGGTGACCAGGGCGAGCGAGCGGCGGTCGGTCTGCAGCAGCATCGCGAAGGCGAGGGTGAGCACCATCGCGGCGACCATCTGGACCGGCGGGTAGCTGATCCCGGCCAGTGACTCGTCCGGGCGCAGCTTCGCCTCGAAGCCGACGCCCAGGTAGAGGATCAGCATCACGCCGATGACGATGCCCGCCACCAGGTAGATCACCTCCAGCAGGCGGGCCGCGGCGGTGATGTAGAAGCCGGTCAGGCCGTCCTGCACGGCGGCGACCAGGGCGCGTCCGGGCAGCAGCGCGAACAGCCCACCGGTGATCACCACGGAGCCGCGCAGGCCAAGGTCGTTGAAGGAGAGCACGATGCCGGAGGCGGCGGCCGGCATCGCGGCCAGCACGAACTGGTAGAACTCCGGCAGCCCGCGACGGGCGACCAGCGAGGCCAGCCGGTCGCCGAGCACGGCGGCGACGAAGGCGCTGAGGAAGACCAGCCAGGCCTTGTCGTCGATCTTCCCGCCGACCAGGAAGGTCGCCGCGCCGGCCAGCAGGCCGGTGTTCAGCGCGAGCAGCCAGGCCGCGTACGGGTGCC
Source organism: Kitasatospora sp. NPDC002551 (assembly GCF_040296005.1). Taxonomy (NCBI): domain Bacteria; kingdom Bacillati; phylum Actinomycetota; class Actinomycetes; order Kitasatosporales; family Streptomycetaceae; genus Kitasatospora; species Kitasatospora sp. NPDC002551. The sequence continues at coordinate 95,575 of NZ_JBEOWI010000015.1, forward strand.
GGTTGCGGCGGATCACCGCGAGCCGGCGGTAGGCGTCGTTGACGCTCACCTTCTCCGCGGTGATGTCCGCGACCAGCTCGTACACGGCGTTCAGCCGGGTGTAGTCGGAGGTGCGGCGGCGCACCACGCGGTCGGCGGTGATCGGCGGTTCGACCAGCGAGGGCTGGTGCGAGATGCCGATCAGGGTGAAGGTGACCTGCGGTTCGCAGCGGTCCAGCCGGTAGGCGTGCGCGATGCCGAGCATGGCCGCCTCGACGTCCTCGGCGGCCTCGCCGCTGGCCAGCAGCAGCTCGCCGATGCGCAGCGTCAGGTCGAGGATGCGCGGGACGTTGCGGGCGGCGGCGGAGGCGGTGGCCGGATGCAGCTCGCGGGCGCTGCGCTCGAAGGCGGGGCGCTCGGACATCGGGGTGCGCAGCAGGGTGCGCATCCGGTCCGGCCAGGGTGCCTCGCCGGGGGCGCCGGGGCTGAGGGCGCCGAGGGGGATGCCGGTCGGCGGGGTGTAACCGGCGGCCCGCCACTCCTCGGGGGTGAGGGTGTCCTCGGCCGCGGAGCGGCGGCGGTACACCGGGGCGAGCGGTTCCCCGGCGGGCGCGGGTTCCGGCTCGGGCACGGGCGCGGGCTCGGGTTCGGGCTCCGGGGCCAGCAGGCCCTTGGTCTCGGGGGCGGGCAGGGCGAGCGGGATCTCCACGGTCTGCTCGGAGACCGGGGCGGGGTGCCCGAGCAGCCCCTCGGTGGGCGGCGCCTCGGAGGGGTGGACCGGTCGCGCGCCGGCGGCCGGGCGGGCCTGCCGCTGCGGACGGCCGCCCCGGCCGCCCCTGGCCCTCTTGCCGCCGCCCGGTCGGCCCCGCTTCGGCACTTCCGCTCCTTGCCGCCCCTGGCGGTGCCGGTCCCCCGGGCCGCCGTTCGATCTCCGGATACACCTTGCCTGATCGAACTGCCGGACGCACATGTACGCGGCGGCGGGCGCGGCCGCCTCCGGACGCCTACCCGGCGCGGTGGCGGCCGCCGGTTCCGGCGACCGGGGCGGCCGGCCGGTCGCCGGCCCGACCCGCGGCGGCGTCGGCACCGGAGGGGACGGCCCTGCCGGAGCGGCGGGCGCGGAGCAGTTCGACGGCGACCGGGATCACCGAGACCAGCACGATGCCGACCAGGATCGCCTCGATGTTGTCCCGGACGAACGGGATCTGCCCGAGGAAGTAGCCGAGCACCGTGACACCGGCGCCCCACAGCACGCCGCCGATCACGTTGAAGAGGACGAAGACGCGGTAGTTCATCCCGCTCACCCCGGCGACGATCGGGGTGAAGGTGCGGACGATCGGCACGAAGCGGGCCAGCACGATCGCCTTCGGCCCGTGCCGGTCGAAGAAGGCCGCCGCCTTCTCCACGTTCTCCTGCTTGAACAGCCGGGAGTCGGGGCGCCGGAACAGGCTGGGGCCGACCTTCCGTCCGAACAGGTAGCCGACCTGGTCGCCGGCCACCGCCGCGAGCACGATCAGCACGCAGATCAGCCAGAGCGGCTGGTGCAGGTAGGTGCCGCCGGCCACCAGCAGGCCGGTGGTGAAGAGCAGCGAGTCACCGGGGAGGAAGAAGCCGATCAGCAGGCCGGACTCGGCGAAGACGATGGCCAGGATGCCGATCGGCCCGAAGGTGGAGATCAGATGGGTCGGATCGAGCCAGGACGGGCCGAGGGCGAGGCTGGTCACGGGGCGGAACTCCTGAGGGCCTGTAGGAAGGTCGACTCTTGGCAATGAAACAGTAAAGCATTCACCAAGGAGTCATCGAACACCCCTGCTCCAGGCAGTAGTCGGACCATCATCCGGATCCCACCATCGGGCGAATCCCCACCCCTTCGGTGGAGTTCGTCCGGGGCACCGGTGAATGCTGGCCGGGCGACGTCAGGCCACGGCGCCGCGGAGCGGCCACTCCGCCGGACGCCACCATTCGCACTCCACTCCTGGGAGACCACCGTGTCCCGTATCCGCGCAGCCGCCGCCGTCACCGCCCTCGGGGCCCTCCTCCTCGCGGGCATCGGCACCGCGCACGCCGACAACGGCGCCGGCGCGGACCATCACTCCAGCAGCGGCGTGGTGAGCAGCACCGGCTCCGGCAACGTGATCGGCAACGTCCTCGGCAACGTGACCGGCACCCAGCAGACCGCCACCGGCTCCGGTGCGGGCAACCAGACCAACACCCTCGCCGTGACCGGCAACGCGGGCGGCATCGGCGCGCTGCGGGGCAACGGCAACCTCGCCCCCCCGATCGTCCCGCCCGCCGGCGGCTGAACGGCCCGCCCCCTCCGCCCCCGAGCACCCCCTCCGGTCCCGGCCGGGTGCCGCCCCACGCCGGTGGGGCGGCACCCGGCCGCGTCGCGTCCGGCCCGGCCCCACCCTGGACAGCCGCAGCCGCCCGGGATTGACTGGTGAGGCGATCGGCGGGGCCGCCCGGGCCCGCCCGGTCGGGCTCCACCGAACGTCAGGCACCGTCGAAGGGAGGCGCCAGCGTGCGCCGCACCGTGTTCACCGAGGACCACGAGGCCTTCCGGGAGACCATCCGGGACTTCATCGCCAACGAGGTCGTCCCCGTCTACGAGAGCTGGGAGGCCGAGGGCCACCCGCCGCGGGACTTCTACCGCCGGCTCGGCGCGCTCGGGGTCTTCGGCATCGAGGTGCCCGAGGAGTACGACGGCGCGGGCGAGAGCGGTTTCAAGTACCAGGCGGTGATCGCCGAGGAGACGGCGCGGGCCGGCGTCAGCTTCGGCTCCTCCGGGGTGCACACCGGCCTGGTGCTGCCCTATCTGCTGGAGTACGCGACCGAGGAGCAGAAGCGGCGCTGGCTGCCCGGCTTCGTCTCCGGCGACCTGATGACCGCGATCGCGATGACCGAGCCGGGCGCCGGCTCCGACCTCGCCGGCATCACCACCACCGCGCGGCTCTCCGAGGACGGCACCCACTACGTCCTCAACGGTGCCAAGACCTTCATCACCGGCGGCGTCCTCGCCGACCTCGTCCTGGTGGTCTGCCGCACCTCGCCGTACGACCCGGAGAACCGCCGGGCCGGGCTCTCCATCCTCTGCGTGGACACCGCCTCCCCCGGCTACAGCGTCGGCCGCAAGCTGCAGAAGATCGGCCTGCGCACCTCGGACACCGCCGAACTGGCGTTCTCGGACGTCAAGGTGCCGGTGGAGAACCTGCTCGGCGAGGAGGGGCGGGCGTTCGCGTACCTGACCCACAACCTGGTGCAGGAGCGGCTGGCGATCGCGGTCGGCGCGTACGCGGCCTCCGCGGCGGCGGTGCGGTTCACGGTGCGGTACGTGAAGGACCGCACGGTGTTCGGCAAGGCGGTCGCCGAGTTCCAGAACACCAAGTTCACGCTGGCCGACTGCGAGGCCCAGGTGGTGGCGCAGCAGTCGATGGTCGACCGCGCGCTGGAGCTCTACCAGCACGGCGGGTTGACGGTGGCGGACGCCGCCGCGGCCAAGCTGTTCTGCACCGAGTCGGCGTCCGGCGTGATCGACAAGTGCCTGCAGCTGCACGGCGGTTACGGCTACATCCTGGAGTACCCGATCGCCCGGCTCTACACCGACAACCGGGTGTTCCGGATCTACGGTGGTACGAGCGAGGTCATGCGCAGCATCGTCGCCAAGTCGCTCGGGCTGTAACGGGCCGCGGCGGGCTGCCGCAGGCGGCGTACGGGCCGGCCCGTACGCCGTTCACCCGCGCGGTCAGTTGGGCGAGTGGTGCTCGGCGCGCCACGCGTCCCAGCCGGCCGACGACGCCACCTTGGCCTCGTGCAGGGCCCGCTGGGCCATGGCGGACGGCGGGCGGTCCAGCCCGCGCACCCACTTGCGGCCGGCCGTGGCCAGCGCCGCGCACACCATCACCGCGCCCGCCGTCCCGAACAGCGCGCCGATGCCGGTCAGCAACGCGCCGCCGGCCAGCAGCGAGCGGTTGACCTGGAATCCGCTGAGAAAACGCTCGTTGGTCGCCATGCCTCCACGATGGAGGCAGTCGGCCGCCGCCGCACGCCGAGCGCATCCGCGCGCGGCCGGGCGTGCGGGTGCGGGGCGGCTCGGCGTGCGGGCACGGGGCGCGTCCGGGACGCTGGGCCGCAGGAGCGCCCGCGCAGCAGGACGGCACCCGGACGGCAGGAGGACGCGCGATGGTCGATCTCGAACAGCTCGTCGCGGAGCACGCGGCCCTGGCGGCCGAGAGCCCGCACGGCCGCAGCGCCCATCTGGTGCTGCACGACGGGGTGCTGCGGCAGACGGTGATCGCGCTGACCGCGGGCACCTCGCTCGACGAGCACAACGCCCCGGCGGCCGCCAGCGTCCAGGTGCTGCGCGGGCGGGTCTCGCTCACCATCGCCGGGCGGCGCGAGGAGCTCTCCGCGGGGGAGCTGCAGGCCGTCCCGCAGGAGCGGCACGGCCTGCTCGCCCACGTCGACTCGGTGGTGCTGCTGACGGCCGTCACCGCCTGAGTCCCGGCCGGGTACGGGTACGGGCCGGGTTCAGGCCGCCGGGCCGTGCCAGTCCGCCGCCGGCTTCGGCTTCAGCACCGAGCCGCCGACCAGCTCCAGCCCGCGCAGCAGGTCCCGCCCGCCCGGCGCCAGTTCGGGCGTGGCCAGCCACTGCCCGGCCAGGCCCACCAGCAGCGCCTGGTAGAAGGTGCCGCGGGCCAGCTCCTCCTCGGTGTCCGGCACCTCGGGGAGGCCCTGGAACAGGGCCGCCAGCCCGAGCCGCCCGTCCTTCTGGATCCCGGCCAGCGCCTCCCGCAGCTCCGGTGCCCGCTCCACCTGCACCATCGCCTCGAACTGCGAGGCCCAGAGGCCGCGGTTCTCGGCGATGGTCCGCCGCACGCCGTCCCAGACGGCGACGAACCGCTCCTCCGGGTCGTCGGACGCCTCGTTGGCCCGCGCCACCACGGCCCCCACCATGAGGCCCCACTCCCCCGTCGCCTCGATCAGCGCAGCGTTGAGCAGCGCCTCCTTGGAGCCGAAGTGGTAGCCGATGGCCGCCAGGCTGACGCCCGAGGCGGTGGCGATGTCCCGGGCGGTGGTGCGCCCGTAGCCCTTCTCGATCAGGCAGCGCTTGGCGCCGGCCATGAGGTCCTCACGATTTCCCATGCCCGCATGCTACGTCCGATCAAGACGGATGTCTTGCACGAATGTCTTGCACGATAGATTCAGACGCTCGTACTAGACAAGCGTCTGACACGTCCGTACTGTCTCCCCCATGACCGCAACCACCGGCCGCGCAGGCCGTCGCGAATGGATCGGCCTGGCCGTTCTGCTGCTCCCGACCCTCGTCCTCACCATGGACATGGGCGTGCTCTTCTTCGCCGTCCCCTACATCTCCACCACGCTGGCGCCGAGCGGCACCGAGCAGCTGTGGATCATGGACATGTACTCGTTCCTGCTGGCCGGCCTGCTGATCACCATGGGCGCGCTGGGCGACCGGATCGGCCGCCGCCGGCTGCTGATGATCGGCGCCGCCGGCTTCGCCGGTGCCTCGCTGCTCGCCGCCTCGGCGGACAGCGCCGGCCAGCTGATCGCGGCCCGCGCCCTGCTGGGCGCCGCCGGGGCCACCGTGATGCCCTCGACCCTCGCGCTGATCCGCAACATGTTCCACGACCCCAAGCAGCGCCAGGTCGCGCTCGGCGCCTGGGGCGGCATCCTCACCGCCGGCGCCACCCTCGGTCCCGTCGCCGGCGGCCTGCTGCTCGACCACTTCTGGTGGGGCTCGGCCTTCCTGCTCGCCGTCCCGGTGATGGCCCTGGTCCTGCTCACCGCCCCGGTGCTGCTCCCCGAGTACCGCTCCCCGCAGCACGGCAGCTTCGACCTGCTCGGCGCCGCGCTCTCGCTGGCCGCCGTCCTGCCGCTGGTCTACGGCGTCAAGACGCTCGCGGTGGACGGCTGGGACCCGCTCGCCGCGCTCGCCGTCCCGGCCGGCCTGCTGCTCGGCGGCGCGTTCTACCTGCGCCAGCGCACCGCCGCCAACCCGCTGCTCGACCTCGGCCTGTTCCGGATCCGCGCCTTCAGCGGGGCGATCAGCGTCAACACCGTGGCGATGTTCGCGATGATGGGCTTCACCCTCTTCACCTCGCAGTACCTGCAGCTGGTCAAGGGCATGAGCCCGCTCACCGCCTCGCTCTGGTCGCTGGTCCCCAGCGTCGGCGTGGGCGCCGCCGTCGGCCTGAGCTCGGCGCTCGCCGGCAGGGTCCGTCCGGCGGCGATGATGGCCGGCGGCTTCCTGGTCGGCGCGGCCGGCTTCGCGATGATGACCCGGGTCGGCGCGGACTCCCCGCTGGCGTTCATCCTCACCGCGGCGGGCGTCCTGGCCGCCGGCACCGTCGGCACCATGACCCTCACCGCCGAGATGGTGGTCTCCGCCGCCCCCGTCGAGCGGGCCGGCGCCGCCTCCGCCACCTCGGAGACCGCCGTCGAGCTCGGCAGTTCCCTCGGCATCGCGCTGCTCGGCGCGGCCGGCGCCGCGGTCTACCGCTCCCACCTGGACGGCGCCCTCCCGGCCGGCCTGGAGGGCGAGGCCGCCCGCACCGCGCAGGACACCCTCGGCGGCGCGGTCACCGTCGCGGCCCAGCTGCCCGCCCGGCTCGGCGGCGACCTCCTCGCCACCGCCCGCACCGCGTTCACCGACGGCCTGCACGTCGCCGCCGTCGTCGGCCTCGTCCTGACGGTCGGCGCCTCCCTCCTCGCCTACCGCCTCATGCGTCACCTCCCGGCCGCCGCACCGGCCCCCGCCCCCGAGCCGGCCGCCGCCTGACCCCCACCGCCGATCCCCCCGCACGCGCGTCATCGCAGCCCCCGCCCACCCCCGGGCGGGGGCTGCCGCGCCGTTACCGCCGAGGGGTCAGGGCCCCCACCGCCCCGGCGGCTTCCCCCCACCTCGCACCTCGAACGGCGGCGCGCCGGCCGACCCGGCCGGCCGGCCCACGTACACGGGGCCGCACCGGGGGAAGGCCCGTGCCAGGCTTCCCGGATGACCAACGACGATCGGCACGGGCGGGTTCGGGGCAGCTACGACGCGGTGGCGCAGGACTACCGGGAGCGGGTGGGGGGTGAGTTGGCGTACAAGGTGATGGACCGGGCGCTGCTGGGGGTGGTGGCCGAGGAGGCGGCCGGGGGGACGGTGGCGGACCTGGGGTGCGGGCCGGGGCACGTGGCGGGATGGCTGGCCGGGCAGGGGGTGGCGGCGGTCGGGGTGGACCTCTCGCCCGCGATGGTGGCGGTCGCCCGGCAGGACCACCCGGGAGCGGAGTTCCGGGTCGGCGACCTGCTGGAGCTGCCGGCCCCGGACGGTGAGTTCGCCGCCGCGGTGGCGCTCTACTCGGTGATCCACCTCGAACCGGAGGAACTGCGCCCGGCCTTCGAGGAGATGCGGCGGGTGCTGCGGCCGTCCGGGGTGCTGCTGGTGGCGTTCCACCTCGGCACCGAGGTGCGGCGGCTGGAGGAGTGGTGGGGCCACCGGGTGGACGTGGACTTCCACTTCCGGGAGGCCGGGGCCGTCGCCGGCCCGCTGGCCTCGGCCGGGTTCACCGTGACGGCCCGGCTGGAGCGCGACGCGTACCCGCAGGAGGCGCAGACCCGCCGCGGCTACCTGCTCGCCCGCCGGGACTGACCGCGACCGGACGGCCGGGGAACCGGGGCCCGCGCGGCGGCCGGAACCGGCCAAAACGGCGGCGGAAAAGGGCCGTGGGAGGTGCGGTCCCCGGGCCTCCGGGGCCCGCTCGCACCGGGGGCGGCCGGGGGGCCGGAGCGGTGCCGGGCGGTCCGACCTCGGGTGATGGGGGCGTGCCGGGCGGGGCCCGCGGCCGTGCGCGCCGGCCGCCCGGGCAACATCTGGTTTTTGACCAGCGTTTCCCGGCCGGTGTATACGTTCGCCGTCACGGGCAGGCATACTGGCCAGGACGGGCGCTTTGCCCGACTGTGACGTATGACTCTAGACGAGAAGGGACCGGTGGCCAGGGATGCTGCGTAACGGTCTTGAGCCCTGGCACGTGCTCGTGGTGCTGGCTGTCGTGATCCTGCTGTTCGGGTCGAAGAAGCTGCCGGAGATGGCCCGCGGCCTCGGCAAGTCGATGCGGATCCTCAAGGCGGAGACGAAGGCGATGCGCGAGGACGACACCCCCGCCGCCGCCGACGCCGCCGCCCAGGGTACCGCTCAGAGCACCGCCGCCCCGGCGCAGCCGGCCGCCGAGCAGCCCCGCCAGGCCGTCACCCCGACCAATGTGACCAAGGCCACCGAGCAGCCGCGGACCACCACCACCGCCTGAGAGCAGGCGGCGCGAGTCCGGCCGAAGCCCCCGCCCCGCGGCGGGGGCTTCGTCGTGTCCGGCTGTTCGGCCGCCCCGCTCCCGCACTCGACTGGCCGTCCGTTTTGATCCGTTGTCTCCTGGTGTGCACGACGGGTGGAACGGAGGTGACGGATGGCGGCCCGCGAGACGGCGGCGCAGGCGGTGTCCGACACGCTGGTGCGCCGCCTGCGGCCGGCGGTCCGGGTGGTGGCCGCGCCCGGGGAGCCGGACTTCCCTCACCGGCCCGGCGCCGGCCCGGCCGGGGCGGGCTGACCGGCGTGGCCGCGCACCAGCCGTCCCCGCCGACGCCCCCCTCGGCTCCCCCGCCGCCCGTCCCGCCCGGGGGCCGACCTGACCTGCGGGCCTGGGGCCTGCTGATCGGCTCGTTCACCCTGTTGATGCTCGGCTACTTCAGCCTGCCGCTGCGCACCCTGGGCGACGACCGCCCGGGGCTGAGCTGGGTGCTGTTCGGGGCGGTGCTGACCGGGCTGACCGGGCTGCTGGTGGCCCGGATCGTCGACACCTTCCGCGGCACGGGCCGTCACCACGTGGTCTGGCTGGCCTTCCTGATCTGCCTCTCGCTGACCGTCTTCGCCGCCACCTACTACGTGCTGGCCGACCGGCCGGGTGAGTTCGTCGGGCTGGAGACCCGGCTGGACTCGCTGTACTTCACGGTCGTCACCATGGCGACCATCGGCTACGGCGACATCACCCCGGCCGGTCAGGGTCCGCGGCTGGTGGTGCTGCTGCAGATCACCTACAACTTCGTCTTCCTGGCGGCCGCCGCCGGTGCCCTGAGCCGGACCATCCGCACCAACATGGAGACCCGCGCCCACCGCGAGGACCTCGGGCGCGAGCACCGCCGCGGCCGCCGCCACCGCCACAAGCCCCACCACGAGGACGGCTAGGAGCGGCTGCTGTCGATCACGCAGAAGCGGTTCCCGTCGGGGTCCTCGACGACCACGAAGTCCGGGTCCGGCGGATAGAGGTCCCAGTCGACCCGCCGCGCGCCGAGGCCGGTCAGCCGCTCCACCTCGGCCTCCTGGTCCGCCGCGTAGAGGTCCAGGTGGACGCGTGGGTGCCGCTGCGGCGGCGTGACGCTGCGGCCGAGCGCCACCTGCACGCCGGCCGCACCGTCCGCCGGGACGAGCACCACCCAGTCCTCCTCGGCCGCCCCGTCGCGGGGGGCGTAGCCGAGGGCCTCGCCCCAGAACGCCGCCGCGCGGCGGACGTCCGCCACTCCGAGCACCACCGAACCGATTCTCAGCATGCCGCCGATTGTGCCGGACCGGACCGGCGGACCACCGGCGACTACGCCGGGACCAGGCCCGGCTCGCCGGCCACCACCGCCCAGGAGGCGGAGGTCCGCACCGTCAGAGCCCGCACGGCGGACGATGAACAGCAGGCGACTTCTTCGCTCTTCTCCCCTGCGCCGCAGGTGAGTTATCCGTCGGCGCCGGCCGCCCCGCCACCGCGCCGGCGCAGCGACATCAGCAGCAGGAAGACGGCCGACCCCGCGGCCGCCACCCGCAGCACGCCCGGCGCGGACTCCCACACCACCTGGTTGGCCTGCTCGCCCGGGTTCAGGGCCGTGCCCCAGCGGCCCTGGGCGCGGCCCCAGACCCAGAGCGAACTGCCGCTGATCGTCATCAGCGGGATCCCGAAGACGGCCACCTTGCGGGTGAGGTCGGACAGGTGGCGCGAGAGGTAGCCGAGCGCCCAGCCGATCAGCATGGCGATCAGCTGCCCGGTGACGGCGCCGCCGATCAGCACGGCGGCGGAGAGCAGCAGCAGCGGCGAGGGCCGGCGCGGAGCGGGCCCGGACTTCGCGGCCTTGCCCGCGGCACCGGGGGCCGCGGGGGCGTCGGCGGTGCCGTCGGCCGGGGCGGCGCCGTCCGTGGCCGGCCGGCCCTTGCGCGCCATGACCTTCCTCGCCCGGCGCTTCTCCTTCCGGGTGGCGGCGCCGGGCGGTTCGGCGGTCGCGGGCCCCGCCCGGCCGCCCTTCGCGGCCTCCTCGCCCGCGTCGGGCACGGTCTCGTCCTCGGGGGCGGTCCGCTGCTCGGGGATCGGCCGGTTGGAGGCGGCCGGGCCGTCCCCGAAGTCGATGCTCACGTAGTCCCAGTCGCCCGCGTTCACGGCGCGGTACGCGGGCGGCAGCGCCTCGGGGTCGACGGGGGCGCCCTCGGCCGGCTTCGCGATCCACGGCGAGCCGCCGTCCTGTCCGGACGGCGCGGACGGCGCGGAGCGCGCGGGGCGCGGCAGGAACCCGGCGGGCGGGGCGGCGTCCGGCCCGCCGTCAGGCGCGGACGACGGCGCGGACGGCGGTCCGGCGGGGCGCGGCGGCACCGGGGGGCGCGGCGGATCGGCGGGCGCCGGCTCCTGCGCGTACACGCTGTCCCCGTCGCCACCCCCGCCCTGACCCGCGGACCCCTGGGCACCCGGCGGCTCGCTCCAGGGCCCCTGCTTGCGCCACCACTCGCCGTCCGACATCCCGCACACCCCGCCTTGCCCGTACCGAACCGGATCCGCCACGCGTCCGGACGCGGCGTCATCCCCGCCGACCGTGACGGTACCCACCCGCCGCCCCGCCACGCGAGCCCGAGCGCCCCCGGGCGCGCCCCGCCGCACCGGCCGTTGCGCCGACGCCGCGGCCCTCCCGTCCCGCCGCCGCCCGACTAACCTAGGTCGAATGACCGCACAGCAGGGCCCCCAACGCCAGGCCAAGTCCGCCGCCGGCCCCCGCACCCTCGCCGAGGAACTCCGCGCCCGGCCCGACGACGACCTCGCCGCCCTGCTCCGCTCCCGCCCCGACCTGCTCAACCCCGTGCCCGGCGACCTCACCCAGCTCACCGCCCGGCTCTCCTCCCGCGCCTCGGCGCTGCGCGCGCTGGAGCGGCTGGACCGCTTCACCCTGCAGGCCGCCGAGGCCCTCGCCGCGCTCCCCGACGGCTCCCCGCCCACCGCCGTCCGCACCCTGCTGGCCGGCCCGGCCAGGGTGAAGCCGCACCCCGGCGCCACCCCGCTGAGCGCCGCCGACCGCTCCGCCGTCGCCGCCGCGCTCCCCCGCGCCCTGGCCACCCTGCGCGACCGCGCCCTGCTCTGGGGCCCGGACAACCGGATGCGCCTGGTCATCGCCGCCCGCGAGGCGCTCGCCCCGACCGCCACGAACCCCGGCCGCACCGGCCTCGGCCCGACCTTCGCCGAGGCCAGCACCGGCATGTCCCCGGCCCGCCTGCAGCAGCTGCTCGCCTCCGCCGGACAGCCCGCGACGCCCGACCCGGTCACCGCCGTCGCCGCGTTCACCACGCTGCTCTCCGACCGCGCCCGCTGCGAGGAACTGCTCGCCACCGCCCCCGAACCCGCCCTGCGGCTGCTCGAACGACTGGTCTGGGGCCCGCCCACCGGCACCGTCCCGGACGCCACCCGCCCGGTCACCGCCGAGGACGCGCAGAGCCCGGTCGAGTGGCTGCTGGCCCGCGGCCTGCTGCTGCCCAGCAGCCCCGGCAGCGTCGTGCTGCCCCGCGAACTCGCCCTGCACCTGCGCGGCGGCCGCTCGCACCGCACCGTCGAACCGCTCCCGCCCGAGCCCGCGCCGGCCGCCGCCCCGCGCGACCCGCAGGTGGTGGACGGCGCCGCCGCCGGGCAGGCGCACACCGCCGTGCGGACCGTCGAGGAACTCCTCGACCTCTGGGGCCTCACCCCGCCGCCCACCCTGCGCGCCGGCGGCCTCGGCGTGCGTGACCTCAAGCGCACCGCCCAGGCGCTGGAGAGCACCGAGACAGTCGCCGCCTTCTGGCTCGAACTCGCCTACACCGCCGGGCTGCTGGCCCCGGACGGCGAGGTCGACGAACACTGGGCGCCGACCCCTGGCTACGACGAGTGGCTGCGGCTGGACACCGCCGAGCGGTGGACCGTGCTGGCCCGCGGCTGGCTCGCCGCCACCCGCGTCCCGGCCCTCGCCGGCTCCCCCGACGGCAAGGGCAAGCCGCGCGCCGTACTCGGCCCGGAGCTGGACCGCACCCTCGCCCCGTCCGTGCGCCGCGCCGCCCTCGCGCTGCTCGCCGAACTCCCGCCCGGCACGCCGGCCACCGCCGGGGAACTGCTGCCCACGCTGCGCTGGCAGCGCCCGCTGCGCGGCGGACCGGCCGCCCCCGACGGCGCCGGCGACCTGCGCGACCAGTTGGTCGCCTGGACCCTGGCCGAGGCCGAACTCCTCGGCATCACCGGCCGCGGCGCGCTCGCCGCCCCCGCCCGCGCCCTGCTCACCGCCGAGCACGACCCGGCCGCCGTGCTCGCCCCGCTGCTGCCGCAGCCGCTGGACCACGTCATCCTGCAGCCGGACCTCACCGCGATCGCCCCCGGCCCGCTGCTCACCCCGCTCGCCCAGGCGCTCGCGCTCTGCGCCGACATCGAGTCCAAGGGCGGCGCGACCGTCTACCGGTTCACCCCCGGGTCGGTGCGCCGCGCCCTGGACGCCGGACGCACCGCCGCCGACCTGCGGGCCTTCCTGGAGCAGCACTCCCGCACGCCGGTCCCGCAGCCGCTCGCCTACCTGATCGACGACGTCGCCCGCCGGCACGGCCTGCTGCGGGTCGGCGCCGCCTCGTCCTACCTGCGCTGCGACGACCCGTCCCTGCTGAACGAGATCCTGGCCGACCGCCGCTCCGTGGACCTGCGGCTGCGGCTGCTCGCGCCCACCGTGCTGGCCGCCCAGGCCGCACCCGACGTCCTGCTCGCGAGCCTGCGCGCCATGGGCTACGCGCCGGCCGCCGAGTCCGCCGAGGGCGACGTGCTGATCACCCGCCCGGACAGCCACCGCACCCCGCCGCGGGCGGCCCCGGTGCCCGTCCCGGACGGCCCGCCCGCGCCGGACGACACCCTGCTCGCCGCCGCCGTCAAGGCGATCCGGGCCGGCGACCGGGCCGCCACCGCCGCCCGCCGCGAGCCGGCCGCCCCGACCGGGCGTCAACTCCCGCGCACCGCCGCCGCCGAGACCCTCGCCGCGCTGCAGACGGCGGTGCTGCTCGGCGAGCGGATGTGGATCGGCTACCTCAACGCGGAGGGCCTCGCCAGCCAGCGGATCATCGACCCGGTCAAGGTCGAAGGCGGCTACGTCACCGCCTTCGACCACCACGACGGCGAACTGCGCACCTTCGCGCTGCACCGGATCACCGGCGTCGCCGAACTGGACGAGTAGCGCCTCAGTGGCCCTGCTGCTGGGCCGCCTGCTCGGCCTGCTTCTCCTTGATCGCCTTATCCGCCATGGCGGCGAGGTCGCCCTGCCCGACCGGCATCACACTGTTGGCCCCGGCCAGGTCGGCGAGCAGGAACCCGGGCGACGCCAGCAGCCCGCCCGGTCCCTCCCCGATGCCCGCGATCGCGTGCGCGGAGGTGGCGGTGGTGGCGGTCGCGGCGAAGGCCGTACCGGCGAGGGCGAGGGCGGTGAGGACGCGCTTCGACTTGTTCATGCCCTGCCCAACGAGCCGGCCCTCCCCCGGTCACCCCCCGCCACCCCGTCCGCACCGCGCGTACCGGCAGTTGACGACCCGCCCACACCGGCTTAGTCCGGAATGCGGGGGGTGACGAAAGGAGTCATCATGCTCGGCGATCTCATAGGCGACACCCAGGGCCAGGACACCGGCCGGCGCGTCCTCGACGCCGGGGACGGCCACGTCGTCGTCGAGGTCTCGTTCGAGGGCAGCGGCAGCTACTACGGCACCGCCGTCACCGGCTTCGGCACCTACGAGTCCGAATTGCGGGCCGACGGCACCCTGCGCGGCGAGGGCCAGGGCGTCGACATGACGGCCGACGGCCAGAGCGTCGTCTGGCACGGCACCGGCATCGGCCACTTCACCGAGGGCGGCGGCACCAGCTGGCGCGGCTCCCTCTTCTTCCACACCGCCTCACCGCGGCTCGACCGCCTCAACCACGTCGTCGGCCTCTTCGAGTACGAGGTCGCCCCGGACGGCAAGTCCACCGGCAGCTTCCACGAGTGGAAGTAGCCCGGCCGCCCCGAGCGGTCCCGTCCACCCGGCCGGATGGGCGACACTGGAGGGTCGGCGTCCCGAAGGACCCGCAGACCCGACAGACCTGTCAGCCAGTGGAGGGCACCCCCGCGTGAACGACGGACCGCTCATCGTCCAGAGCGACAAAACTCTTCTCCTGGAGATCGACCACCCCAAGGCCGCCGACTGCCGCCGGGCCATCGCGCCGTTCGCGGAGCTGGAGCGGGCGCCCGAGCACGTGCACACGTACCGGGTGACGCCGCTCGGGCTGTGGAACGCGCGGGCCGCGGGCCACGACGCCGAACAGGTCGTGGACGCCCTGGTGACGTACTCGCGCTACCCGGTGCCGCACGCGCTGCTGGTCGACGTGGCCGACACGATGGCCCGGTACGGGCGGCTGCGGCTGCTCAAGCACCCGACCCACGGACTGGTGCTCACCACCACCGACCGGCCGGTGCTGGAGGAGGTGCTGCGGTCCAGGAAGATCGTGCCGCTGGTGGGCGCCCGGGTCGACCCGGACACCGTGGTGGTGCACCCCTCCGAGCGCGGCCAGATCAAGCAGGTGCTGCTGAAACTCGGCTGGCCCGCCGAGGACTTCGCCGGCTACGTGGACGGCGAGGCGCACCCGATCGACCTGGCCGAGGACGGCTGGAGCCTGCGCCCCTACCAGGCGCAGGCGGTGGAGGGCTTCTGGCACGGCGGCTCGGGCGTCGTGGTGCTGCCCTGCGGCGCCGGCAAGACGCTGGTCGGCGCGGCGGCGATGGCGCACGCCAAGTCGACCACCCTGATCCTGGTCACCAACACCGTCTCGGCCCGCCAGTGGAAGCACGAGCTGGTCAAGCGGACCACGCTCACCGAGGACGAGATCGGCGAGTACAGCGGCACCAGGAAGGAGATCCGCCCGGTCACCATCGCCACCTACCAGGTGATGACCACCAAGCGGAAGGGCGTCTACGCCCACCTGGAGCTCTTCGACGCCCGCAACTGGGGCCTGGTCGTCTACGACGAGGTCCACCTGCTGCCGGCCCCGGTGTTCAAGTTCACCGCCGACCTGCAGGCCCGCCGCCGGCTCGGCCTGACCGCCACCCTGGTGCGCGAGGACGGCCGCGAGGGCGACGTGTTCAGCCTGATCGGCCCCAAGCGCTTCGACGCGCCGTGGAAGGAGATCGAGGCGCAGGGCTACATCGCGCCCGCCGACTGCTGCGAGGTCCGGGTCACCCTCACCGACTCCGAGCGGCTCGCCTACGCGACCGCGGAGCCCGAGGAGCGGTACCGCTTCTGCGCGACCACGGCCACCAAGCGCCGGGTGGTGGAGGCCCTGGTCAGGAAGCACGAGAAGGACCAGACGCTGATCATCGGCCAGTACATCGACCAGCTGGACGAGCTCGGCGAGGCCCTGGACGCCCCGGTGATCAAGGGCGAGACCAGCAACACCCAGCGCGAGAAGCTGTTCGACGCCTTCCGCAACAAGGAGATCAGCGTCCTGGTCGTCTCCAAGGTCGCCAACTTCTCCATCGACCTGCCGGAGGCGACCGTCGCCATCCAGGTCTCCGGCACCTTCGGCTCCCGGCAGGAGGAGGCCCAGCGCCTCGGCCGGGTCCTGCGCCCCAAGGCGGACGGGCACGCCGCCCACTTCTACTCGGTGGTCGCCCGGGACACCGTCGACCAGGACTTCGCCGCCCACCGCCAGCGCTTCCTCGCCGAGCAGGGCTACGCCTACCGGATCATCGACGCGGACGACGTCCTGTAGCGGGCGCGGTGCGGGCGCGGTGCGGGCGCGGTGCGGGCGCGGTGGGCGTGGCAGGGGTGGATCGGAGGGGCGGACGCGACTAGGATCGTCCGTCTGCCCCCTCCCGAACCGTGGTACCTGCTGTAGGCGCGCAGGCAGCCGGGGGAGGTGTCGGCCGTTCGGCAACCGGCCGGCTGTATCCACCGTGAGCTCCTACGATCCGCTGCGCCCGCATCCGGGGCAGCCGGGAAGGTTCGCTGTGCCCGCCACCCCCCTCACCGACCCCCTGCAGCGCGAACGCGACCACCTGGCCGCGTCCAGGGCCGCGCTGCGCGCGATGCGCGAGGACGTCGAGTCCCTGGACATCCGTGACGTCACCGGCACCTGGGTCACCGCCCTGGTGCTGCAGAACCAGATCGAGGCCAGGATCGCCGCCCTGGCCGACCTCTCGCACACCCCGCTGTTCTTCGGCCGGCTCGACTACCTGCACGCGATCAGCGAGGAGTTGAGCGAGGGATCCGGCGGGGAGAGCTTCTACATCGGCCGCCGCCACGTGCACGACGCCGACGGCGACCCGATGGTGATCGACTGGCGCGCGCCGGTCTCCCAGCCGTTCTACCGGGCCAGCCGCACCGAACCACTGGACGTCGAGCGCCGCCGCCGCTTCGGCTACACCGGCGGCGAGCTCACCGCGTACGAGGACGAGCACCTCTCCGACCCCGCCGAGGGCGACACCTCCTCCGCCCTGCTGGCCGCCGAGATCGAGAAGCCCCGCGTCGGCCCGATGCGCGACATCGTGGCGACCATCCAGCCGGAGCAGGACGAGATCGTCCGCGCCGACATCTCCGGCACCCTCTGCGTGCAGGGCGCCCCCGGCACCGGGAAGACCGCCGTCGGCCTGCACCGTGTGGCGTACCTGCTGTACGCGCACCGCGAGCGGCTGGCCCGCACCGGCACCCTGGTGATCGGCCCGAACAACGCCTTCCTCTCCTACATCGAGCAGGTGCTGCCCGCGCTGGGCGAGCTGGACGTCGCGCAGGCCACCGTGCAGCAACTGGTCGGGCACGTCGAGGTGCGCGGCGAGGACTCGCCGCGGGCGGCCCGGCTGAAGGGCGACGCCCGGATGGCCGAGGTGCTGCGCCGCGCGGTCCGCTCCGGCATCGCGCTGCCCACCGAGCCCTGCGTGGTGATCCGCGGTTCCCGCCGCTGGCGCGTCCCGGTCCACGAACTCACGGAGATCATCGAGGAGTTGAAGGGCCGCGACATCCGCTACGGAGCGGCCGCCGAGGCGCTGCCGCAGCGGATCGCGCACACCGTGCTGCTGAAGATGGAGCAGGCCGGCGAGGCGCCGGACGACCGGGTGCAGGACGCGGTGGCCCGCAACACCGCCGTGAAGGCGGTGGTCAGGGCCTGCTGGCCGGCGGTCGACCCGGCCAAGCTGGTGCTGCGGCTGCTCTCCGAGCCGGAGTTCCTGGCCGCCTGCGCGGACGGCGTGCTGAGCGCCGAGGAGCAGGCCGCCGTGCTGTGGCCCAAGCGCGGCCGCTCGGTGAAGACCGCCCGCTGGACCGCCGCCGACGCCGTCCTCGTCGACGAGGCGACCGACCTGGTGCGGCGCACCGCCTCGCTGGGCCACGTGGTGCTGGACGAGGCGCAGGACCTCTCGCCGATGCAGTACCGGGCGGTCGGCCGGCGCTGCACCACCGGCTCGGCGACCGTGCTGGGCGACCTCGCCCAGGGCACCACCCCCTGGGCGACGACGAGTTGGCCGGAGGCGCTGCACCACCTGGGCAAGCCGGCCGCCCACGTCGAGGAGCTGACCAAGGGCTTCCGGGTGCCGGAGGAGGTCATCGCGTACGCCTCCCGGCTGCTGCCGTCGATCGCCCCGGGCCTGAACCCGGCCAGTTCGGTCCGCGAGGCCCCAGGATCCCTGACGGTGCGTCACATCGTCGAGGAGGAGTGGGCGGAGGCCGTGATCGTGGCCTGTCGCCGGGCACTGGAGCGGGAGGGGTCGACCGGCCTGATCGCCGCCGACGCGCGTGTCCCGCAGCTGGCGCAGGCGCTGGCGGCGGCCGGTCTGGCGCACCTCTCCCCCGGCGCCGAGACCAGCGCCGAGACCCGTCTGACGCTCGTCCCGGCCTCGCTGGCCAAGGGCCTGGAGTACGACTACGTGGTGCTGGACGAGCCCGCCGCGGTGGTCGCGGGCGAGCCGGACGAGCGGACCGGCCTGCGCCGGCTGTACGTGGCGCTGACCCGTGCGGTCTCCGGCCTGGAGGTGCTGCACGCGCGGCCACTGCCGGAGCAGCTGCGCTGAACGGACGGGGCCGGCCCGTCGCCGAACGGCGGGCCGGCCCCGGCTCCGGGCCGCACCACGGGGCGTCAGCCGTCGATCAGCGCCCGCCACTCGGCGACCTTGGCGGCGTCCACCGGCGAGCGCCAGCCCTCGGGCCGGACCGCGCCGCCGACGTGGAAGGCGTCGAACCCGGCGGCCCGCAGCTGCGGCAGGTGCTCGGCCCGCAGGCCGCCGCCGATCAGGATCCGCTGGGTGTACCCGGGCTCGCCGGCCCGGGCCAGCTCGGCCCGCAGGACGTCCCGGCCGGCGTCCACGCCGCCGGCCGCGCCGGAGGTGAGGAAGGTGTCCAGCCCGGGCAGCGCGCCGACGGCGGCCCGGACGGCGGCCCGGTCGGCGCTGTGGTCGATCGCCCGGTGGAAGGTCCAGCGGCAGCCGGCCACCGCCTCGGCGACGGCCTCGGTGGCGGCCAGGTCGACCCGGCCCTCGGCGTCGAGGAAGCCGAAGACGAACTCGTCGGCGCCCTCGGCCCGGAGCGCGGCGGCGCGGGCCCGCAGCTCGTCCAGGTCGCCGGGCGCGAAGCCGTCCCGGATGCGGAGCATGACGCGCAGCGGGATGTCGACGGTGGCGCGGATCTTGGCGAAGTCCTCGACCGCGGGGGTGAGCCCGTCGGCGGCCATGTCGGTGACCAGTTCGAGCCGGTCGGCGCCGCCCGACTCGGCGGCCTGGGCGTCCTGGGGCGTCAGCGCGATGACTTCGAAAATTGGTCTAGACATATCCGATAGCCTGCCACATCGGTCCGCCCCCGGCGAGCCCCGTGCGGCCAGTTGGCCGGACAACGCACCCCCGCCCGGGAACGCGCGACGGCCGGGCGACCGGGTCCCACACCCCGGTCGTCCGGCCGTTCGCGGGGCGGCGAGGCCCCGGCCGTCCCCGCTCCTCAGGCGAGGCTCCGGCCACCTCCCGCCCCGGCGCCCCGGCGCAGCAGCCAGCCGGCCGCCAGCAGCACCGCCAGCGCCGCGGCCGCCGCCGGGAGCAGCCGCCACACACCGCCGGCCGCCTGCCAAAGCCGGAACAGGTTGAACGAGAAGGTCAGCGCCAGCGCCGCGAGTCCGGCCGCCGCCGGCAGCAGCCACTCCCGCGCCGCGAACAGCAGCACGGCCAGCGGGACGAACAGCAGCGCCCCGGCCGCCACGCCGTCCATCAGCACGAAGGAGCTGTAGAAGTCCTGCGCCACCAGGACCAGCCCGCCACCGGCCAGCGCGGCCACCACCAGGACCCGCTCGCGCCGGGCCGGCCGCTCCAGCAGGTCCTGCGGCGCGAGCGCGAACAACAGGCCGGCGAACAGCTGCGGAGTCGCCTCGCAGGACTGCAGGACGGCCAGCCAGCCGTTGGGCATGACCACGGCCGACAGCAGCACTCCCAGCGCGCCGACGGCCGCCACGGCGAGCGCCGCCGTCCTGGCGAGCCGCCACCGGCCCGCCAGGACGGCGGCGACCAGCAGGAGCGGCACGATCACCTGACCGACGTACCAGAGGTAGGCGGGCACCTGGACGAGGTGGTCCGGCAGGTCCCAGTTCGAGTGCCACGCGGGGCGGACGGCGTCGTACACGCCGCGGGCCAGACCCGCCCCCGCGATCGCCCCGGCGATCAGCGGCGCGGCCACCGCGAGCAGCCGCCCGGCGAGCGAGGTGGAGGTCAGACCGGTGCGCATCCGCAGCCCGTACGTCCCGAGGTCGAGGGCCTCCCGGACGGTGGCGAGCCGGCCGGCCCCGTCCGTGCTGTCGGCGAAGACGGCGGACAGTTCGTCGCCGCGCTCGCGCCGGTAGCGGGCCGGGTAGAGCCGCAGCGCGGCGCGGAACGCCACCGGATCGGCCACCATCCCGGGGAAAGTCTGCGTCGTCATGCGAAGGCCCCCCTGACCTTGATGAATGCGAGCTTGGCCGATCCCGCGGCGGGCCGGACGGCTGCCGGACGCACGGCCGCCAGCCGTCGCTGGGCCTCCTCGGCGACGGCGCGCAGCCGCTCCGCCTCGGTGGCCAGGGCCCCCCGCCCGCCCTCGGTGAGCGCGTAGGTGCGCCGGGCCCGGCCGTCGACGATCTCCTCCGCGGCGACCTCGATCAGGCCCTGCTGGAGCAGCCGGTCGAGAGCGCCGTACAGCGTGCCGGTCCGCATCTTGACCCGGCCGTTGGAGATCTCGCCGATCTCCTGGATGAGCGCGTAGCCGTGCCTGGGGGCGTCGGCCAGCGCGGTGAGCAGGAGCAGCGTCGGTTCCTGCATGGCCCGTTCTGTCATGAAGCTACATATACAGGTCGCCGACATATCAAGTCCAGGGGAATCGGCCGACCGGGCCTCCCCGACCAGCAGAATGGCCCCATGCCCGACACCCCGCGCTCCGAGGAACTGCTCGCCGCCTGGACGGCCCTGCTGCACCGCTGCGGCACGCGGACCGACCCCGCGCCGGCTGGCCGGGAGCTGCTGCGCCGCTGGTCCGAGCCGCAGCGCCGCTACCACACCACCGACCACCTGGACGCGGTGCTGGGCCACGTCGACGCGCTCGCCGGGCACGCCGACGACCCGGACGCCGTCCGGCTGGCCGCCTGGTTCCACGACGCCGTCTACCGCCCGGACCGCTCGGAGAACGAGGAACGCAGCGCCGTCCTCGCCGTCCGGGCGCTCACCGCCGCGGGGCTGCCCGCGGCCCGGGTCGAGGAGGTCGCCCGGCTGGTCCGGCTCACCGTCACCCACCACCCCGGGCCCGGGGACCGCGACGGCGAGGTCCTGTGCGACGCCGACCTCGCCGTCCTCGGCGGTCCGCCGGCGGCCTACGCGGCATACGCGGCGGCGGTCCGGGAGGAGTACGCCTTCGTACCCGAGCCGGACTTCCGCGCGGGGCGCGCGGCCGTGCTCCGGCAGCTGCTCGCGCTCCCCGCGCTCTACCGCACGCCCACCGCGCACGCCCGCTTCGACGCCGCCGCCCGGGCCAACCTGGCCGCCGAACTCGCCCGCCTGGAGGCCGCCGGCTGAGCCCGGGGGACCCGCGCGGCCGGCGGCCGGAGCGCCCGGCGTCAGCCCGTCCGCCGCGCCAGCGGCAGCCGCGACCGGGTGAACGCGGCGGCGCCCAGCCCCGCCACCACCGGCAGCACCACCGTGATCGTCACCAGCAGCCCCCACGGCGCGGTGAACGGGGCCGCCGGCGCACCGATCTGCCCGCCGGCGTGCGAGCGCAACAGCGCCACCGCGGGCACGAACCCGCTGACCGTGCCGATCGCCGCGCCGAGCCCCGCGATCAGCGTGCTCTGCAGCCCGGCCTGCACCCGGTGGATCCGCGGCGGCGCGCCGACCGCGGCCAGCGTGGCCCGGTCGCCCAGGGAGTCGGCGGCGGCCAGACCGGTGGCCACGGCCGCGGCGCCCAGCACCACCACCACGGCGAACCCGGCGAGCGCGAGGCTGATCACGTCGTCCTTCGGCTGGAAACCGCGCTCCACGTGCAGCACGGCCCGCGGGACGACCTGGGCCAGATCGGCCTCCACCCGCTGCTGCGCCTTCGCGGTGGGCGGGTGCGCGGGCCGCCACACCGAGCCGATCGACTCGGTGGAGAGACCGATCCTGCGCACCGCGTCCGGGCTCATCAGCAGCCCCCCGTACCGGGCGGCCTCCGGGTTGTCGACCAGGAGCGCGTCGACCGCGATCTCCTTGGTGCCCGTCTGCGGGGTCTCCCCGGGCCGGACCGGACCACCGCCGGCCGCGCCCAGCATGGTGAGCACCGCCCGGCCGTCGTGCAGCCGGTCGCGGTCGAAGACGATCGCCCGGCCCGCGGCCAGGGCCTCCTCGACGGCCCGGTCGTTCACCCCGAACAGGTTGCGCAGCACCGTCGCGTCGCCGACCAGCGCGCGGCTGTCCGGGCCGCCCCCGTGGAACCGGCCGCCCGTCCCCTCGACCTGCACCGTGCTGGAGCAGCCCTCGCAGAAGACGTAGAGCATGCCGTGGACGTCGGCGCGGGTGCCCGCGTCCGGCAGGCCCCGCTCGACGGCGGCGCGCAGCCGCGGCAGCTGCGGGTCGTCCGGCTTCATCGGGGCCTCGACCACGACGGCGCCCATCGGGGCGGTCGGCCGGTAGGCGACCCGGTCCTGGGCCTCGGTGCCGGTGGTGTAGACGCCGACGGCGACGGCTCCGGCGACGGCGGCCATCACCGCGGCCACGGCGGGCGCGGTGCGGCCGCGGTGGCGGGCCGAGTCGCGCAGGGCCAGCCGGGGGCCGAGCGGCAGCCGGGCGGCGAGCCTGCCGAACAGCGCGACCAGCAGCGGGGTGAAGAGCAGGAAGCCGAGTTCGGCGGTGACCGCCCCGGCGAGCACGGTGAGCGCCTTCATGGTGAGCCCCTTGAACACCGGCAGGCCGGTGGCGTCCGGGCCGCCGGCGCCGTAGAGCGCCAGGCCCGCGCCCGCGACGACCAGGAGCCCGCCCAGCAGCGGGAGCCTGCGGCTCGGCGGGCCGACGGCGTCCCGGCCGGTGAGCCCGGCCACCACGTCCCGGCGGGCGGCCTGGACCGCGGGCACCACGGCGGCCAGCAGCGCGGTGACCACGCCGACGGCGGCGATCGCCAGCAGGTCGAGCGGCGCGATCGCGAAGTGCCCGAAGCGGCTGCCGCCGGCCTCCTCGGCCCGGGTCCGCAGCACGGCGACCAGGCCGACGCCCGCCACCAGGCCGACGGCCGCACCGACGGTGCCGAGCACCAGCCCGGAACCGAGCACGACCGCGCGGACGTGGCCCCGGTTGCCGCCGGCGGCGCCGATCAGGGCGAGCTGGCGGCGCGAGCGCCGGGCGCCCACCGCGAAGGCCGGACCGGCCAGCAGGGCGACCTCCAGCAGCGCCATCCCGACGACCGTCGCCAGCACGACGACCCGCTTGTCCGCGTCGGGGAGCCTGAACAGGTCGGGGTCGTAGGTGACGGCGGACGCGGGCGGCGGGTCGAGCGCGACGGCGCGCGAGGTCACCGTGAAGCCGTACCGGTTGAGCGTCCGGACGGCGGGCCAGTCCAGCGCGGCGCCGCCGGGCATCCGCACCAGCCAGCGCTCGGGGCGGGCCTCGTCCGCCCCGGCCGCGGTCAGCCCGGACGAGGCGCCCGCGGTGGGCGGGGCCGCCGCGGCCAGCGGGGCGATCAGCTCGCCGGGCCGGGCCACCAGCTCGACCTTGTCGAGGTCCCCCGGGTACTCGACCACACCGGTCAGCTTGAACGGCGCCGTGTCGAGGCCCTTGACCGTGGTGGAGTCACCGATCCGCAGCCCGGCCTCGGCGAGGAAGGCCCGGGTGACGGCCGCCTCGTGCGAGGCGCTCGGCGCCCGGCCCTCGACCAGGTCGAGCCGGCCCCGCCAGATCCGGTCGGTGAGGTCGGCCTCGGCGGTCGCGGCGGTGAACAGGCCCTCCCGGGTGGAGGTGCTGACCGCCGGCCCGGGGGTGGCCGGCAGCAGCACCGCGCCCTTGGGCAGCAGCCCGGCGACCAGCTCGGCGGGGGAACCCGCCGCGGCGGCGGCCGTCACCGAGGCCGGATCGGTCCGGTTCTCCGGCAGCACCTGCACGCCGTCCTCGGCGAACGGCCCCTGGTCGACCGAGCGGCCCGGCCGGTGGGCGGTGACCAGGGCGTCGGACCCGCCCATCAGCCGCTCGACCCGCTCGCCGGGGGTGAGCTGTCCACTGCGGTGGACGACGTCGGCGCCGGCGACACCGAGCACCGGCAGCGCGACCATGGCGGCGATCAGGGCACTGCGGCCCTTGGCGCGCAGGGCGTCGCGGCGGGCGATCCGCAGGGCGACGCGCAGGGCGGAGAGCTTCATCACCGGCCGCCGTTCCGGCCGGCGCTCAGCAGCTGGGCGGCCTGTTGCCCGGTGGCCTCCTGGACGACCCGGCCGTCGCTGAGGAACACCACGCGGTCGGCCCAGACGGCGTGCCGGGGCTCGTGGGTGACCATCATGGCGGCGGCGCCCGCGTCGCAGCGGGCCCGCAGCACGCCCAGCACGGCCTCGCCGGTGGCGGAGTCGAGGGCGCCGGTGGGCTCGTCGGCGAGGACCAGGCGCCGCTCGCCGACCAGGGCGCGGGCGATCGCGACGCGCTGCTGCTGCCCGCCGGAGAGCTGCTCGGGGAAGCGGTCGGCGAGGTCGGCGATGCCGAGTTCGGTCAGCGCGGCCAGGGCCTCACGGCGGGCCCTCCGCCCGGAGACGCCGTCCAGCTCCCGGGGCAGCGCGATGTTCTCGGCGGCGGTCAGCGCCGGGACGAGGTTGTAGTCCTGGAAGACGTAGCCGACCGAGCGGCGGCGCACGGCGGCCTGCGCGGTGCGGTTCAGCCCGCCCAGCTCGACGCCCTCGACCAGCACCTGGCCGCCGCTGGGCCGGTCGAGGCCGCCGGCCAGGGTGAGCAGCGTGGACTTGCCGGAGCCGGAGGGCCCCATCACGGCGACGAACTCGCCGGCGCGCACGGCCAGGTCGATGCCGCGCAGGGCGTGCACCTCGGCCGCGCCCTGCCCGTGCACCCGGGTGACGGCGCGCAGTTCCAGGACGGGCCGGGTCGGATCTGGCTGGGACATGGGTTTCCCCCTCGTTGCCGTGGAAGCTCGAAGCTCAGATGGACTGTATAAGTCGGTAGACTACATATGCCGTCCATCGGTTCCAACTGGCGCGAAAAAGCCGCCGCCGCGCCCGGAGGCGCGACGGCGGCGGATCCCGCGGAGGAGGGGCGGCCTACGTCAGCTCCCCCACCGCGGCCACCACGGCACCGTGCTTGCCGCACACCCAGTGCGGGTCCGGCCCCAGCTCCGGCTCCACGCCCAGCGCGTGCGGATCCCCGTCCGCCGCGCAGTCCGCGCACAGCGGCCAGCGCCCGTGGGTCTCCAGCAGCGCGTCCTGGACGTCCTGGGCGACCAGGCCCAGCACGTACGCGGTGCCGTCCGGCCACTGCTCCAGCCACCAGCGGCGGTGCGTCACGGCCCGCTCCACCAGGGAGACCACGGCGGCGTCGGCGGCGTCCCGCGCGGTCAGGTCGGCCAGGATCAGCGCCCGCGCGGAGTGCAGCGCCGTCTCGATGTCGTCTGTCGTAGCCATCCGTCCAGTCTCGCAAGAAGGTCCGGGAACCGAGGAGGTCCGGAAACCGAGGAAGTCCGCGAACGCCGCACGGGCGGCTCCCCGAGGGGAACCGCCCGTGCGAGCGAGGAACCGTCCGATCCGTCAGGATCAGAAGTCCATGTCACCGCCCGGCATGCCGCCGCCGGCGGCCGCGGCGGCCTTCTCCGGCTTGTCGGCGATGACGGCCTCGGTGGTGAGGAACAGCGCCGCGATGGAGGCGGCGTTCTGCAGCGCGGAGCGGGTGACCTTGGCCGGGTCGATGATGCCCTCGGCGACCAGGTCGACGTACTCGTTGGTGGCGGCGTTCAGGCCGTGACCGGCGGGGAGGTTGCGCACCTTCTCCACCACGACGCCGCCCTCGAGGCCGGCGTTGGTCGCGATCTGCTTGATCGGGGCCTCCAGCGCGACCTTGACGATGTTGGCACCGGTGGCCTCGTCGCCGTCCAGCTCCAGCTTGTCGAAGGCGACACCGGCCTGCAGCAGGGCGACGCCACCACCGGCGACGATGCCCTCCTCGACGGCGGCCTTGGCGTTGCGGACGGCGTCCTCGATGCGGTGCTTGCGCTCCTTGAGCTCCACCTCGGTGGCCGCGCCGGCCTTGATGACGGCCACGCCGCCGGCCAGCTTGGCGAGGCGCTCCTGGAGCTTCTCGCGGTCGTAGTCCGAGTCGCTGTTCTCGATCTCGGCGCGGATCTGGTTCACGCGGCCCGCGACCTGCTCGCTGTCGCCGCCGCCGTCGACGATGGTGGTCTCGTCCTTGGTGATGACCACCTTGCGGGCGGTGCCCAGCAGGTCGATGCCGGCGTTCTCCAGCTTCAGGCCGACCTCCTCGGAGATCACGGTGCCACCGGTGAGGATGGCGATGTCCTGGAGCATGGCCTTGCGGCGGTCGCCGAAGCCCGGAGCCTTGACGGCGACGGACTTGAAGGTGCCGCGGATCTTGTTCACGACCAGGGTCGACAGGGCCTCGCCCTCGACGTCCTCGGCGATGATGACGAGCGGCTTGCCGCTCTGCATGACCTTCTCCAGCAGCGGCAGCAGGTCCTTGACCGAGCCGATCTTGGAGTTGGCGATCAGGATGTACGGGTCCTCGAAGGAGGTCTCCATACGCTCCAGGTCGGTGGCGAAGTAGGCCGAGATGTAGCCCTTGTCGAAGCGCATGCCCTCGGTGAGCTCGAGCTCCAGACCGAAGGTGTTGCTCTCCTCGACGGTGATGACGCCTTCCTTGCCGACCTTGTCCATGGCCTCGGCGATGAGCTCGCCGATCTGGGTGTCGGCGGCGGAGATGGAGGCGGTGGAGGCGATCTGCTCCTTGGTCTCCACGTCCTTGGCCTGGGCCAGCAGCTGGTCCGAGACGGCGGCGACGGCCTTCTCGATGCCGCGCTTCAGGGCCATCGGGTTGGCGCCGGCGGCGACGTTGCGCAGACCCTCGCGGACGAGCGCCTGGGCCAGCACGGTGGCGGTGGTGGTGCCGTCACCCGCGACGTCGTCGGTCTTCTTGGCGACCTCCTTGACGAGCTCCGCGCCGATCTTCTCGTACGGGTCCTCGAGCTCGATCTCCTTGGCGATGGAGACACCGTCGTTGGTGATGGTGGGGGCGCCCCACTTCTTCTCCAGCACGACGTTGCGACCCTTGGGGCCGAGCGTGACCTTCACTGCGTCGGCGAGCTGGTTCATGCCACGCTCAAGGCCGCGGCGAGCTTCCTCATCAAAGGCGATGATCTTGGCCATCTGAAGTGGTCCTCCGGGACACGGTCGACTGCTCGGACCAAGGGGTGCCCGCGACGGACGGCCCTGGTGTGCGGGGGTCCATTCCCCTACCGCTCCCGGGGGCCTCACCGACCCGGTCCGCTTGTCACTCTCAAGCTGTGAGTGCTAACGCCAATGATTAGCACTCTGGGTGGGCGAGTGCAAGCCCAATCGGTGATCCGCGAGCCGCGGCGGCACGACGGCGGGCCCGTGCGACGTGGTGTCGCACGGGCCCGCCGTGAAGCAAGAGGCGCACCAGCCGATGGGCCGAGCCGAACTCCTGGGTGTCGGAAAGGTCAGACCGCCGCGCGGACCATGTCCGCCTGCGGGCCCTTCTGCCCCTGAGAGATCTCGAACTCGACCCGCTGGCCCTCCTCAAGGGTGCGGTAGCCGTCCATCTGGATCGCGCTGTAGTGGACGAAGACGTCCGCACCACCGTCGACCGCGATGAAGCCGTAGCCCTTCTCCGCGTTGAACCACTTGACGGTGCCCTGAGCCATTCCGAACTCCCCTAGTGCTGTGCTGGCCCTTCACGCCCCCGCAGGTCTGCGGGCGCGGGTCTGGTTGGCTGCCGGCCCGGGGAACCCCCCCTGGGCGCGGCCGTGCACGCCGCAATCCTCCCGATGTCACCGAACGGCATCCGGCGAACGGGCGATTGCGTCGACCGCGGCTGAATGTATCCGGATCGACGCCCTCTGCAACAGAGCCAATGTCGGGGAATTCACCCGGCTCTCCAGGGGACAGGCCGGGCGCAATCGACAGGAAAGCCGCAATTCCCACCGGACATAGCGGACGTATTACCCAAAATCCGCGCCGGAATTCTGACACCGGCCTGACATGTTTCCCGGACCCGGGCCCGCTCCCGCTCTCGCGGGGCGGACGGCGGCGACGGCCGGGCCGGTGGTGGCGGTGCGGTGGATTCGTTACCGGACAAGAGGGAGGGGCGGCCCCTGTTCCCGGCCGAGCGACACTTTACTCCGACCGGGACCGAAAATATTCCCGCCAAAATACGGCGGTCGTCCGCGGCACGGAATTCCGTGCCTGTGGTGCACAGGAGGCCCCCGTAGAAGCCGTTGCCGGTGTTGAT